>NZ_JAELUD010000040.1:0-39996 GCF_016429185.1 Aquitalea sp. ASV11 | reverse complement strand
GGCCAGCACCGTGGCCGTTCGCACTTCGTCAACATGCACCGTTTCGAGTTGCGTGATGCACACCACTGGATGGAAAAACAGGTTTACCTGGCGGTGGGCACCCTGTTGCTGGGGGCGGCCGCCATGCAGATTGATGCCTGCCCGATCGAAGGATTCGACCAGAAAGTGCTGGATGAAGAACTGGGCCTGCGCGCCAAGGGTTTCACCAGCGCCGTGATCGTGGCACTGGGCTATCGCAGCGACAGCGACTTCAACGCCACCCTGCCCAAGTCGCGCCTGCCGGCCGACAGCGTCATTACCCGTCTGTAAGCACCAGGCCGTCCGGCAGCCGCAGGCCACCCGGATGGAACCAGCGCAGCAGATTGTGCAGGTCGCGGCGCTCCCCCGGCTCCAGTTGCTGATAAGCAAGCTGCACACGCTGTTGCAGGCCGGGGTCGACCACGCGGCGTGGCGCACTGCGCAGCACCACCATGAAAGGGGCGAGCGCCGTGTGGAAACAGGCCGGAGCATTGGCCAGCATGGCAGCTGCCTGCTGCAACTCTGTCAGGCTGAACGCAGCTTGCAGGGAATTCAGAAAATCAGCCGTGAAGGCAGGCGACTGCAAGTCCATGCGGTCGTAAGCAAAGAAGCGCTGCGTGGCACGGCGCTTGAGGCGGCCAAAATCAGCCAGATATACGCCTCCCTGCGGGCGCAGGATGCGCGCAATCTGCTGCATGCAATGCTGCAAGGCCGTGTTGTCCATCAGATGATGCAGCGACATGGAGCACAGCACCACGTCCGTGCTGGCAGCAGCCATGCCATCCAGCCGGGTCATGTCGCCCTGTTGCAGGCTGACATTGTGCACACCAGCCTCGCGCAGGTTCTGCTCTGCCAGCTCCAGCATGCGCATCGAAGCATCCATGCCGACAAAATGCGCATCCGGATGCAGGCGGGCATGGCGCAACAGCTGGTTGGCCGGGCCACAGGCCAGGTCCAGCACCACATCGCCCGGCGCTATCAGCGGTGCCGACATCAAGGCATGAAACAGGTAGATATAGTTGAGAATGCCCTGATCCTTGCCACTGTCGGCAAAGGCTGCCACCTGCTGCGGGTCCTCCATCACCGCCGCCGCTTCCGGAATACGCGGCAGCGGATGACGCGCCAGCTGCTCCAGCAGCAGATGGAAAATCATGACGGGTGCAGACATGAAATCAACCGGTTTTCAGAGAATTGCTGCCGTTTAGCGCGGCTGCACGGCACGCCGGTACAACAACAGCGGCAGGCGCAGTGCAAAACCGAACATCAGCCGGATGTGCATCCAGGTCAGCAGGCGGTTATCGCGCCAGTAATTGAAATGGGACACTCCGCCCTCGTCAGCCTGAAAGTACTTGACCGGCGATGGCAGGTTAAGCGGCGGAACCCCGGCCCAGCACAGGCGCACCACGGCTTCCGGGTCGAAGTCAAAACGGCGCATCCAGCGCTGGCGCTGCATGATGCGGCGCAAGGGCGCCACCGGATACACGCGAAAACCGAACAGCGAATCGCCTATTCCCATCCACAGGGTTTCCAGATTGGCCCACCAGTTGGAAATCTTGCGCCCCTTCACCCGCAGGCTGGGCGCACTGGCATCGAAAACCGGCACGCCCAGTACCATGGCTTGCGGCTGTTGTTGCGAGGTGGCCATGAATAAGGGAATCTGCGCCACCGGGTGCTGGCCGTCCGAATCCATGCACAGCACATGGGTGAATCCCTGCCGGCTGGCCTGATCCAGCCCATGCAGCACGGCGGCCCCCTTGCCACTGTTTTGCGGCAGCACGAACACCTGCAGGCCGTGGTCTTCAGCAGCCATGCGCTGCAAGCCTTCGGCCGAGCCATCGTCGCTACCATCCACGATCACCCACACCGGCGACCATTGCTGACGCGCAGCGCGCACCGTGTCATATACCTTGGGGCCGGGGTTATAACTGGGAATCAGAACCACATGGGTGGAAGAAGGTGTAGGCATGGCAGGCAGAAAATGATTGGACACCGCAATGCGGCGATGCTGTGGAAACGGGAAAGGACATTAGCCGATGACAGTCGGCATGGTCAATCCCGCGTGGAAAACCGGCCGCTGTTTTACAAATGCAGTTGCGGGTCAATCGAGCGCTCTAGCGTGCGCAGGTAATAGTCCTGAATACGCTGCGTCATTTCATCACGACTGGCTGATGCTTCGAAATGCTCACCCGGAATTGCCCGATATATCAAGGGAAACTCCGGAGGTCGCCATATTTTCCAGCCTTTGCTCAAATAAGGCGAATTAGTGCTAATCAGAATGGTTTGTAATGGAGCTTGTGCTCTTTTGGCAATCAGCGCGACTGCTTCACCCATCTCATTCACCGGCTGGCGCGTGGTACGCGTGCCTTCCGGAAATATCATCAATACCTTGCCATCACGTACGGCGTGAATGGCGGCACGAAACATCAACTCCGGATGACGGTTTGAAATAAAACCCGCCAGATAAGCCCCCGCCCCCAGAAACAGATTGGAACTGATGCTGGCCTTCATCAGGCACACCACATGCGGCAGGCGGGAAAAAATGAGAAATGCGTCGATCATGCTGGGATGATTGGCAATCAGCACGGTACGCCGACAGCTGCCCAGCCGGTCCAGCGCGCGCAAATCCAGCTGCATCAGGCCACTGGCCTCGGCACCGGCCAGAAAACAGCGGCAAATCAGGCTGATGGCGCGCTGCACCAGCGGTTCACGCAAGGCGCGCGGTGTCAGCAGCAACGGCAGCACCGCCAGATTGCCCAATAACAACATTGACCCCAGCCAGCACAACATCAGATAAAACAGCAGGATCTGGCCCAAGCGCACACAGCGATACCACATTATTTCACTTCACTTCTCGTTGACTGCCCGCCGCATTTAAAGCGCGAGCGAATTGGCCATACCCGGCAGCCATTTCAACCGGCCAGGATGGGTCGGGAAAGTGCAACATACCGGACAGTAATACAACCGGGTATTCAATGCAGATGGATAGGACATGCTTGAAATCACCCGCAGGCAAGCCGAGCCAAGTCAAACCGGGGTCATGATTTTACTATATAATCTTGCCTCCTTGCTGCATGCAACGCTCGGGATTGAATGCTTATGCTAGAAGAAATCATCAAAAACTATCTGATCAATACCAAAGGCAAAGACGCTGCATTGTTTGATGATCCGAACCTGCAAATGTCTGCCCTGGGCCTGGATTCGCTCGATATGGTCGAGATGCTGTTTGAAATCGAAGATCGCTGCGGTTTTCAATTGCCCGACCCCACCCGCTACCCGAAAATGGGTTTTGCCGAAATGCTGGCCGATATCGAAGCCGCCATCCGCGCCCACAATGACGGCGAAATGCCCGACCTGAGCCTGGAAGCGGGGCAATAAGTGGCACAGGTCCTGATTACCGGCATGGGAGCCATCAGCCCGCTGGGGGCAGACCTTCCCACCAGTTTTGCCCGTGCGCTGGAAGGCCACTGCGCCATTGGCAGCGCGCCGGCCAGTATTGCCAAATGGCTGCCCGACATCCTGCTGGCCCCGGCGGCCAGCGAACCGCTGCCCCTGCTGGACAGCAAACATGCCGGGTTGGACCGTGCCAGCCAGTTTGCCCTGGTTGCCGCAGGCGAAGCGCTGCAACAGGCCAGCTTTCCGGCCCAGCCGGAAAACAGCCGCCGTGTAGGCGTATTCGTCGGTATCGGCTTTGGCGGTGCCCACACGCTGGACGGGCTGTACGATCGCTTCCAGGCGGCAGTCAACAGCAATGGCAAGCGCAATCCGGCCATGGTGCACCCGCTGTCCGTACCCAGGATGATGGCCAACGCCGCAGCCGCGGCCATTTCCATGAGCCATGGTTTCAAGGGCCCCAGCAATACCTATTCCATTGCCTGCGCCTCCTCCGCCGCCGCCATTGGCGAGGCCTTCCGCGCCATTCGTGACGGCTATCTGGATGCTGCGGTGGTAGTAGGCTGCGAAGCCATGCTGACACCGGGTTCCATCCTGGCCTGGAATGCCTTGCGGGTGATGGCCAAACCCCATGCCGCCGACCCGGCGCGCAGTTGCCGCCCGTTTTCGCTGGACCGCAGCGGCTTTGTGCTGGGTGAAGGCGCGGCGGCCATGGTGCTGGAAAGTGCCGCCCATGCCAGTACGCGACAACAGGCCGCGCTGGGCGAAGTGTGCGGCTATGGTTGCAGCAGCGATGCGGCCCATCTGACTGCGCCTTCCAGCGACGAACAGGTGTATGCGATGCAACAGGCGCTGGCCGATGCCGGGCTGCAAGCCAGCGACATCCAGTACCTGAATGCCCATGGTACGGCGACGCAAACCGGCGATGTGGTGGAAACCGAGTCCATCCGCACGGTGTTCGGTGGCCGTGAAGATAGCGCGCTTGCCATCAGTTCCACCAAGTCCATGCACGGCCACCTGATCGGTGCCAGCGGCATTCTGGAATTCGCCCTGGCAGTGATGGCGATGAACAGCGGCTCCCTGCCACCCACCGCCACGCTGGAAACGCCGGACCCGCGGTGCGATCTGGATTTCATCCCGCTGCATGCCCGTCACGGCTGCACGGTGAATGCCATCATGTCCAACTCTTTTGCCTTCGGTGGCAGCAATGTCTCGCTGGTGGCCAGGCGGTATGCGGCATGAGTGCTGACTATCACTACCCCATGCTGCTGGCGCGGGAGGACATTGCCGCCATCCTGCCGCACCGCGGTGCCATTTTCGTGTGCGAGCAGCTGTGTATTGAAGGGCCGCACCAGTTTCATGGCACGGCGCGCTGGCCGCGTGACAATGCGGTGATAGCAGGTCACTTCCCCGGCCTGCCGCTGGTGCCGGGGGTGATGCTGATCGAATCCATGGCGCAGTTTGCCGGTGCCGGCCTGCTGGCGGGCGACCCTTATGTGAAAACCCTGCCGGAAGATTCGATCGGCGTGCTGGCCGCAGTACGCAACTGCTGGTTCAAACAGCCGGTACAGCCGGACTGTGCAGTGGATTTCTTCATCCAGTGCCGTCAGGTGGCACCTTTGCTGGTGCAGGTGAATGCCCAGGTGAAAGTGGCAGATGCCGACGTGGCCAAGCTGGAAATCGCGCTGGCTTACGCACCGCGTGCGCAACTGGTCGCCCAGTTGGAGGCTGACAAGGCATAAAGCCGGTCAGCCTGCCTGCACAGCCTTACAGCATGCCGCCGTTGATGGAAATCACCTGGCCGCTGATATAAGCCGCCTGTTCCGACGCCAGAAACGCCACCAGGCTGGCCACTTCCTCTGGCTGCCCTACCCGCTTCATCGGCACCAGCTGGGCCACCATTTCCTTGTCGAACACGTCCTTGCTCATGTCCGAGGCAATGATGCCCGGCGCCACCGCATTGACGGTGATGCCACGGCTGGCCAGCTCCAGCGACAGCGAGCGGGTGGCCCCATGCAGCGCACTCTTGGCCGCCGCGTAGTTGGTCTGACCGCGATTGCCGGCAAGACCCGCCACCGAGGTGATATTGATGATGCGCCCCCAGCGGGTGCGTATCATCGGCATGGTCAATGGCTGGGTGACATTGAAAAAACCGTGCAGCGAAACGTCGATCACCCGGTGCCACTGCGCCGGCTGCATGCCGGGAAACACCGCGTCGTCGTGGATGCCGGCATTGTTCACCAGCACCTGGACCGGGCCTTGTTCCAGAATACGCTCCAGCACTGCCGCGCTGGCTGCGGCATCCGCCACGTCAAACTGTACTGCCTCGGCACTGTAGCCCTGCTCGCGCAGCGACTGGCCCAGTGCTTCTGCCGCTGCCAGATTGCTGTTGGCGTGAATGATGACGTGAAAACCATCTACCGCCAGACGCTGGCAGATGGCGGCACCGATGGCACCACTGCCACCGGTGATGAGGGCGCGTTTCATGACGACTCCCGGGAAGAAGTGGAAAGCGGGGCCAGGGCGGCAGCATTGAGCACCACGCCCAGCCGGCCACTGGCCAGCAGACGCCCGCCGGATGACACGGCAAAACGGTACATGGCGGTAATCTCGTTGCCGGACAGACGTTCGGCCTGCACTTGCAAGACACCGTCCAGATCATCCAGCCGCTGGCAGTGCCAGCTGGCTTCGCGCACGCTGGTGAGATAACCGGCGCGCGGCGGGGCGGCATCGCCAGCCAGCAAGCTGCCATGCAGTGCCATGGCCTGGGCGGCATATTCGATGGCATTGGCCACGCCCAGCCGTCCGGCTGCGCGCAAGGGGTTGTCCGCCAGCAGATGGCTGCGGGTCTGGCAGACGATCTGTTCCGCATCCCAGCGCTCCACACTGTCCAGCAGACACATGCTGCCCTGGTGCGGAATGCGTGCGGCAATGGCCTTGCGGTCCATCATGCTTGCACCGTGACGGCCAGACGGCAGTCATCCAGATAATCCAGCACCACCCGCCCTGCGCCACCCTGTGCCAGCAATTGCAGCAAGGGCAGGCTGCGCGCAGCCGGAATGGTTTGCCGCAGCTGTTCCAGCGCGGCATCGGCCATGGTGCTGGCAGCTTCATTGCACAGCGACAGCTGCAAGGCGGCGCTGCTGCGATCGCTACGGCGCGCACTCAATACCATGCCCACACCCATCGGGTAAGGAATGGGACGCTGTGCATACAGGGGTTGCGGATAGGCGGTATCAAACGCCACCAACAGGCCGCTGTCACCACTGGCCTGCACCTGGGTTACCGTTTCCAGCAAACCGGCGGCGAAGGTGGCATCGTAAGCGCACAGGCTGGTGGAAGCCGCGGTGCAGCCGGTGGCAATGCCCCAGTAACCGGCCGGGGCATTGTGTACCGAGTTGTGAAAACGGGTGGGGGAGACCAGCCGCTGGTCGGAGGCCAGTACATCCAGCAGGTTGTGACAGTTGTCGCAGTCGCCACCGGTGGAGCAGAACACATTGGCCAGCATGGCTGCATCGGCCCCGGCTGCTTCGACGGCGGCAAAGCCGGTAGCCATGGCCAGCTTGACGGCAGCGCCCACGCGTCGCCGTTCGGTAGCAGGCAAGGCGGTGACCGGTGGCAGGCAGACGTCTGCCACGGCAAATGGCTGCTCGCCGCGCAGACAGGCCGCGGCGGCGTTCCAGTCCGCCATGCCCGGGCCCAGTACGCTCAGGCCATCCAGATAGATTGTTGCTGTGCTCATGCCGTCACCCGCGAAAAAACCAGACTGCAATTACTGCCGCCAAAACCGAAAGAATTGTTCAGTACATGCTGCAAGGGCTGTTGCTGATTGTGCAGCAGGTAATTGACCGGCAGGGCCGGATCCAGCGTGCTGGTGCCAACGCCGCCAGGCAGCAGGCCGTCGCGCAGTGCCAGCACACAGAAAATGGCTTCGATGCCACCCGCCGCGCCCAGCGTATGGCCGGTATGGCCCTTGGTGGAGCTGCACGGCGTGCCTTGGCCAAACAGCGTCAGCACGGCTGCGCCTTCGGCGGCATCGTTGCTGGGCGTGGCCGTGCCGTGCAGATTGATGTAGCCGATGTCGTCCGGCTGCAAACCGGCCATCTGCAAGGCTTGCTGCATGGCCATGCGCGCACCCAGCCCTTCCGGGTGGGGCGAGGACATATGGTAGGCATCGCTGCTTTCACCTACGCCAGTCAGCAGGATCTCGCCCTCGCCTGCACCCCCATCTGCGCCATCAGCACGCTCCAGCAGCACATACGCCGCGCCTTCGCCAATCGAAATGCCATCGCGCGCGGCATCAAACGGGCGACAGGGTTCGCCCGACACCAGTTGCAGCGAGGAAAAACCGTAAATGGTGGTCAGGCACAGGCTGTCCACGCCACCGACAATGGCAGCGTCGATCAGCCCGGCAGCCAGCATGCGCTGCGCCGTGCCAAACACCTTGGCGCTGGAAGAACAGGCGGTGGACACCACACAGGCCGGGCCGCTCAAGGCAAAATGCTTGCGCACGAAATCCGCCACCGAATAGGCATTGTGGGTTTCGCGGTAATGCAGCCAGTCAGGCAGGCTGCCGCTGGCCGGGTCGCGCTCGCGATAGGCCAGCTCGGAATTGAGAATGCCGGAGGTGCTGGACCCCAGAAACACGCCGATGCGGCCTGCGCCATGACGGGCCTTGGCGGCGTCGATCTGTTCGGCAAAACCATCCTGCTGCAAGCCAAGCAAGGCCAGGCGGTTGTTGCGGCAGTCGTAGGCGGCCAGTCCTGCGGGCAGGGTGATGTCGTCCACACCGGCCACTTCACCGATACAGACATCAAACTCCACCGTTTCCCAGCGTTTTTTGACAATGCCGCCACGCTGTTCGCGCAGTGCGGCCAGATGTGGTTCCACCCCACGGCCCAGGGCGGTGGTGAGGGTATAGGCGCTAAGTCTGAGAGCTTGCATAGACAACCGATGAATCAGCTTGGATTGAAAAACGGGCTCAGCTTGAGCGCTTGGCCGCAGCCGGTGCGGGTGAACAGGCTTGTGGCAGCGTCACGGCCTGTAGCTGGCGGCGGGACAATTCTTCCAGCAGGCGCGGCAGCACCTGCAAGATGACCGGCGTACCGTCTGCCATGCGGGCGGCATTGCCATCGTGCAGCAGCAGTATATCGCCTGCAGCCAGCTGACGGGTCAGTCTGGCGTACACCAGGGCCGGGTCCCGGACGCGCGTATCATAGCCACGGCGCGTCCAGCTCGCAAGAAACACCCCCAGGCGCTGCAATACCGGTTCCAGCAGCGGGTTGCGCAAACCGGCAATCGGGCGGAAAAACTGCGGCGCACGGCCGGTGATGGCCTGCAAGGTGGCCTGACCCTCCCCCACTTCACGCCGCCAGCCCGCAAGCCCGAATAACGATGTGTGCTTGCGATGCCGCTGGCCATGGTTTTCCACCGCATGGCCTTCTTGCGCCGCCTGACGCACCAGCTCCGGATAACGCGCCGCGCGCTCGCCGATGCAGAAGAAAGTGGCTTGCACCTGATAACGCCGCAGGATGTCCAGCACCGCCGGGGTAACCGCCGGGTCCGGCCCGTCATCAATGGTGATGGCCACTTCGCCACGGCGGATGGCGGCTGGCGGCAAGCGGGTCAGGTTCGGCCCCAGCAGCGTGCTGCGCGGCAGCAGGCCCAGCAGCGCAATCAGCCCGTGCAAACCCACCAGCAAGGCCAGCAGGCCCGGCCACCATGCCGGCTGCCAGCACAGCAGCAACACGGCCAGCAAATGCAGCGCCAGGCACAGCTTGATGAATGGGGAAAACACCAGCGTGTTCATGTCTCGTCCTTCTGCCCCGGCACATATTGCGCCAGCGGGCCATGTTCCAGCCAGTGCTGCCATTGCTGCTGCCACACCGGCCAGCTGTGATCTCCCGCCATGCGGTGTACCTGCGCTGCTGGCAGCAGGCTGGCCAGCAATTGCTGTCCGGCAACAAAACGGTCGTCGTCGGCCAGGCTCAGCCACACCGGGCAGCGCGTGGTTTCTTGCTGCCGGGCCAGCCAGTGCCACCAGCGTCGTTCGTCCTGCAAACCGGGCGAAGCATCCGCCCAGGCCTGCGGCCCGCCAGCTTGTCGGATTTCCTGCAGGATGTCGGCAGTACCGGGATAGGGAGCCAGCAAGAAGATGCCGCTCAGGTGTTCAGCATACACTGCCGCATAGTGCAGGGCATTGAAGGCACCCAGAGAAATTCCGGCCAGCCAGATGCTGCGGTAGCCTTGCCCAATGGCCGGCGTCAGCACCGCCTGATGCAGGCTCTGGGCCACGGTACCGGCCAGCACCTGCTGGTAGCCTACATCGGCCAGCACGATGTCCAGCGGCAGGCCGCGCGCGCGCACTGCCGCCACCATGCCCTGCGCCAGCATGTCTTCCAGGCTGGCCTTGGCCGGCGGCAGCAGCACCAGCAAGCTGTCGGCGCGCTGTCCGGCGCGCCAGCTATCAGTCAGACAGCGCACGCGGGGTCATCCTTGCCATCATGGCGGCAAACACCAGCGCCAGCAGCGCGCCAATGGCCACCGTGCTGCCGATATAGGACAGCACCGGCACGCTGGAGCTGCCCAGCAAGCCAAAGCTGGTGACGGTGGCCAGATTGGCCACCACCAGCGACACTTCCACCTGGCGCTGCTCGGCCGCGCTGCCCAGTTGCTGCTTGTTGGCAAAAAACAGCGCGTAATTGGAGCCAATGGCCACCACCAGCAGCAGGCCCACCAGATGCAGAATGGTCAGCTGAATGCCACAGGCATCCAGCAGTGCCACGGTACACAGCACCGCACAGCCCAGCGGAATGGTGACGCGCGCCGCTTGCAGCCAGCCGCAGCTCACCCCCAACAGCAGCAGGATGGCCAGACTGCCCAGCGAGGAGAACAACAAGGCTTCGTGGGTGTAGCTATCGAAAATGGCGGTGGTTTCTTCCAGCAGGTCAATCACCGTCACCTGCCCCAGCTGCTGGGCAGCCAGTGCCGCACGCACCTTGTCCAGCGCGATGTTTTCACCACTGGCCGGACGCAGCGGCATCAGCACCAGATAACTGCCAGGCCGCTTGATCAGCATGGAGTCCAGCAGCACGCTGGCCGCGCTGCCATGCAGGCTGGCACGGCTGAGCAATGCTTGCTGCTGCGCACGCGTCACATCGCTGACAAAACCTTGCAGCTGAGACGCATCCACCGGCAGGCCTTGCAGTGCTGCTGCCAGGCGTGGTGCGGCCTCTCCCGCTGGCGGCAAGGCAGCCTGCCGCGCACGCTGGGTGGCGATGCTAGGCAGCAGTTCGTCCGGGGTATGGAAGCCGCCAATCACGTTCTGCCGGTTCAATTGCTGCAATACCCGGCGCGTGCGCTCGGCCAGTTGCAGGGCACTTTCCTGATCCGGCGCGCTGAAGCTGGCTACATAGCGCATGTCATTGCCGCCCAGATCGGCCCGCAGTTCGGCATCCAACTTGTTCTGCGCGGGCGAGGTGGAACTGAGCGCATTGAGCTGGCGGTTCCAGATGTCCTGATGATGCAGCACCAGCACCGCCACCGCCGCCAGCATGGCTACCGCCAGCAGCCAGCGCAGCCGGGTCAGGCCGTCCAGTACTTTTTGCAGCAGCAGGCCGGGCTTGCTCAGGTCGCGCAGGTTCAGCCGTGCCGGCATCAACAACGGCAGCACATAGCGCGTCACCAGCGCGGCCGTCACCAGCCCGCTGATGGAATACAGGCCCAGTTGCGACAGGCCGGGGAAGCTGGAACACATCAGCGCGGCAAAGCCGGTGATGGAGGTCAGCACGCCCAGGCGGATGGTGCGCCAGAAGTGCGAGGGGTTACCGCCTCCGGCACGCTGGATGAACAGATAGATGGAGTAATCCACCGCCTCGCCGATCAGCGTGGTGCCAAAGCCCAGCGTCAGGCCATGCACATGACCAAAGCCCAGGCTGACGCTGGCAATGCCCACCAGTGCGCCGGACACCACCGGAATCAGCCCCAGCAGCAATAGCGGCAGCGAGCGGTAGACCAGCAGCAGCAAGGCCACCACCAGCAGGGTACCCAGGGTGGCCAGCCGTTCCACTTCGCCCTGGATGATGTTGCGCGAGGCTACCGAAATGACGCTGGTGCCACTCATCACCAGCCGGGTGTCGGCATGGCGGGCGGGCAGGCTGGCAAAAGCCTGTTTCACATCCTCCAGCGCCGCCGCCTGGGCGTCGGTATTCAGGCCGGACTCGGCCAGTTGCAGCAGCAATACCGCCCGTTTGCCGTCGCGCGACACCCAGATGTCGTTACTGGTGCTGGGCTGGCTTTCACCCATGAACTGCTCGAGGATTTGCAGGGTTTCGCCGGTCGGGTCACGCGGCAGGATTTTCTTGACGATCAGCCCGGCATCGCCGGACATCGCCAGCAGGGTGTCCTGAATGGCCTCATGCATGCCTGCGGCGGTAAAGCGCTGTGGGGTGACGGCCGGGCTCAGCAGGTAGCGGTTGTCAAAGAAATACTGCTGGTCGCGCTGCTGGGTCTGGCGGTCGCCGTTCTGCACCGCGGTAAAGCGCGGATTGCCGGACAGCTTGCCCACCAGCAGGCACGACAGGCGGCCGCGTTCGGCCTCGTCAGCACCTTCAATCCCCACCAGCACCAGCCGGGCAATGGCACCGTCGCGCAGCTGGTCGATCAGCATCTGCTGGCGCGCACTGGGCAGCTTGGGCATGAAGGCGGACAGGTCGGCGACAAAACGGGTCTGGCTGATCACCAGCACCGAGGCCAGCATGGCCGCCAGCCAGATCAGGATGACCGGCTTGAACAATCTGGTTTTCATTTGGCGCTGGTGCCGGTAATGGTCATTTCCGAACGGTCGCCATCCGCCTGCAGAAATTCGATGGTCTTCACCTGGGCGCGGCTACCGGCTATGCGGATCTGGCTGATCACCTTTTGCATGCGTGCTTGCAGCGGTGTCAGCTTGAGCTGCCATTCGTCGCTGCCACCGGACAGCGACGGGGTGTAAAAGCGCTCCAGCGCGCTGCGGTCACCCGACAGGGTGGCGCGGATGCTTTCTACAAAGGCCGACACTTCCGGTCGGTCGGACAGATTCACGCTCATCTTGCGGCCATCGCTGCGCTCCAGCGTCAGCTTGTTGCCTTCCAGCAGCACGGCTTCCGCCTTGGGCTTCAGGGTGCGCTTTTCCAGCCGGTCCGGTGCGGTGAAAGCCAGTTCGCCAGAGGACTCCAGCGGCTGCTTGAGCATGGCGATGTATTTTTTCTCGACAAAGGTGGCGGTGCCGGACTTCTTTTGCCCCAGTTGCTGCATCAGCTCGCTCAGGGAGAAATCGGCGGCATGCAGGCTGCCCGCAGAGAGAAGCACAAACAATCCGGCCAGGGTCTTGCTGATGATGGATACACGCATGATCGGTCTAGCTTTCATCCCAAAAATCGTAAAAATTGAACCAGTTGTACGGATAGGCCCGGCAATGGCGTTCCAGTGCCGCGACGTATTTGTCCAGCAGCGACTGCATGGCTGCCTCACGCCGGGCCCGTACCACGGTAGAAAAGTCTTCCAGCAATTCAAAATGCACCCGGTAGCGATTGCCGCCCAGGTAAATGCCCGCCATGAAATACACCGGCTGCTTGAGCATGGCAGCCATGCGCAGCGGGCCGCTGGGAAAACGGGCGGGTGCGCCCAGCAGCATGCGGCTGAGGTATTCGTCCGGCCCGGCGGCACGGTCGGCCAGAATGCCCACCAGCGCGCCCTCTTCCAGCCGGGCATGCACCTTGAGCATGGCGTCCATGGTGCCCAGCGGAATGATGTCCGGCGCCAGTGCCGGGTTGATGGCATGCAAGGCCTGGTTGATCTGGCGGGCGTTTTCCGGATACATCGCCATGCTCACCTGCATGTCGGGACGAAAACGCGCCATGGCGCGCAGCACTTCGAAGCTGCCCAGATGGGCGCCAAACAGCAACAGGCCCTGCCCGCCTTCCTGATGCCGGTGCAGGGCTTCGGCACCGGACAGGTCGATCTCGAACACATCAAAGCGGTCGCGCAGCAGATACACCCGGTCGTGGATGGTGCTGGCAAAACTCAGCACATGGCGATACACATCGCGCCAGCGCGCCGGGCGTCCCAGGCTGCGCGCCAGATAGCGCCGCGAGGCCTGTACCGCCTTGCCCCCGAACAACACGAAATACATCGCAATACCGTACAGCACCAGCCGGGAACAAGGCCTGCCCAGCCAGCAGGACAGCGCCGACATGATGCGCAACCAGAAGCGGCTGCCGCGCTCCTGCTGCCGCATCCACTGCGGGCTGGCCGGTGCATCGGTCTGCTGGCTCACGCGGCGGGCTCCGCTGTCAGCACAAATTTGCCGTCCGCCACTTTTTCATCACCACGCGAGATGACAAAGGCCACGCTGGCTGCATCCAGTCGCCAGGCCAGTTGCAAGCTGTCGCCCGGCGCGACCGGACGATGGAACTTGGCCTGGGCCAGCCCGGCCAGTTGCACTCCGGCAGCCTGTTCGATGGCCAGTTGCGCATGGTCCAGCAACACCACGCCGGGCAAGACCGGCTGGCCGGGAAAGTGACCGGCATAAGCCGGATGATCGGCGGCTATCACCAGGGGAAGGGTCTGCATGCTCAGTGCTTTCCGGAAAGATGACGGGCAATCAGTTCCTGCAAGGTACGGGCCAGGATCTTGCCATTGCCGTCACGCGGCAGGGCATCGACAAACACGATCTGGCGCGGCAGGAACACCGAATCCAGATGCTGGCGCAGGCCGGTCAGAATGGCGGTACGGTCCAGGTCCGGTGCCACCACGAACACGGCCAGACGTTCGACTACCTCGTCACTGCCGCGTTCCGGCACACAGTACACACCATCCACCACTCCCGGCAGGCCGGTGAGCACGGCATTGAGGAAGGACAAGGAACTGCGCTTGCCCGCCACATTGATCATATTGGCCTTGCGGTCCACCAGCCGGAAATGCTGCGGGCTGAACAGTTCTACCGTGTCATTGAGCATTTGCGGGGTCTGGTACACCTCGCCCACTGCCCACAGTTCGCCGTCACGCTGTTCCAGCGCAATCCCCTGCAAGGTATGCCAGGTGCTGTCGATATCGGTTTCCCGCGTGGCCACCTGACCGGTTTCGGTAGAGCCATAGATTTCCAGCACCGGGCAGCCAAGCTGCTGCCGGGTTTGGGCTGCCAGCTCGACCGACAAGGGCGCGGTGGCCGACAGGATGGCGGCAATCGGCGGCAGCGCGATATTGGCATCCAGCAATTTGCGCAGATGAAATGGCGTGATCACCAGCAGACGCGGCGCGGGCATCCCGGCCAGCGCATCAGCAATGTCAGCAGGGAAAAACGGAATGCGCCCGGACAGGCGGCCACCGGCCAGAATGGGCAGCAGCACGCTGGATTCCAGCCCGTACATGTGACGGATGGGCACCGTGCCCACCACCGAACAAGGCTGGCCGGCCACACCCCACACCCGTTCGGCGCCGGCCAGAATGGCCAGCCGCAGACGGCCAAATGTCTTGAAATGCGGCATGGGCGTGCCGGTGGAGCCCGAGGTATACAGGCAGGCAACCTGCTGGTCGTACGGAATCTGCGGCATGGGTGCCGCCGCCAGTTCCTTGCGTGCCGCCAGCGTGTCGATTTGCATGTAAGGCAGGCCGGGCACCGGGTTGTCTGGCTGATCGCCCAATACCAGCAGCTCGGCTTGTTCGCTGGCGACCGCTGCCAGATGCTCGGGGGCCGCCGAATTGGGCAGGATGGTCAGCATATTGCGGGCAATCGCCGCAAACAGTGCCACGGCAAACCAGTAACGGTCGTTACACATGTTCAGCACCCGCGGGTGAGCGGGCAAGGCGGCAGCAAGGGTGAGCACCTGGGCTTGGAAAGTGCCACGGTTGATCACCTGGCCGTGCACATGGGCAAAATCGGCAGCGGGGTCAGCAGCAGGAAGAAGCGGTATCAGATTCATGGATTCGATGGCAAGGGAGCCGCAGCGGCAGCCTACTGGCTGGTGTCACGGCCCTGCGTGTACTTTCGGTATGACTGTATGGTGTGGGCGATGCTGAACGAGGGGCTGTCCGGCAAGGCCAGCCGGCGCACCAGGTATTCGCCGCCAAACATCAGGCCCAGTGACAGCGGTGTGCACACGGCGGCATAAAATGCCCACCACGACAGGGGTGCCAGCGCAAACAGGCCCAGCGACAGCAAGGCGGACAAGGCAAAATACAGCGTCCAGGCCAGCGTCACTTTCCAGGTGTAGCGGAAGTAAGCTGCATCCAGCGATCCGGCAACGGCGATGCGGGCGATACGCGAACACAGGGCATTCTCGTGACTGCCCAGGGTACTGCCGAACATGAAGCCAAGGCCGCACATGATGCCGGCGTGCTGCAACAGGTAGAACCAGGCGGCATGGGTCAGCAACTGGTCAATATTGAAGGCAATGGCCAGCAGGACCAGCGCCGCCAGCAGCATGACCGGCCAGCGGAAGCGTGAATTCCAGCCCGCCGTCAGCAGGCCCAGGGTCAGCGGTGCCGCCCCCACCACCACGGCATACAGCGGCGGCTGACGGGAGGAGGACGCCAGATAATCCATCACCACATAAAACAGGCCGGCCAGCGCCAGTACAGCCAGGCGCATGCTGCGCCACAGCCGCATCATTTGCTGCGATGCTCGCGAATATAAGCCGCCAGTTTGCGCAAGGAGGCAAAAATGGTGGAGTTGTCTTCGTTGTCGGCTTTCATTTGCACGCCATATTGCTTGGACATGACCAGCGCAATTTCCAGGATATCAATGGAGTCGATTCCCAGTTCATCACCGTACAGCGGCGCATCAGGAACAATTTCCGCCGGGGCAATGTCAAGGTTCAGCGCGGAAACAATCAGACCGGCAATTTCGCTTTCCAGCGCCAGGTCTGGTGTATTCGATTCAGAAGAGTGTTGTTCCATGATTTGCAATAATCGTATCGGTATTAATAAACAAGTTGCCCGCAATCGCCAATGTCACAGTGTTTCGGTATCATCGCCGGTCGTCACGCGCTATCACCTAGCGCCTGGCGATTGAGGCATGCTGTTACCTTTTGGACGGCAAGGACTACAGCAGCAAAAAAATGAAGCGCGAGTATAACAATATGCCCACTTGCTTGCCACACGGCGGCAGACAGACTATTGCATATGTGTCAAGGAGCTGATTTGAACAAGGGCATTCTTTATCGCCAAGGCGAGGACGGATTTCTGGCGACGGTTTTCACCCGCTTCTGGTTCAAGATGTTCGGCACCATGGGTTTTACCCTGCTGTTTTTTGTCGCCTATGTTTACCTGCTGCATCACCCGGCTGGCGCAGTCCATATCGTGCCGGCCAGCGCTCTGGATCGCTGGCTGCCATTTCAGCCCTGGGCCTTGCCGGTTTACCTGTCGCTGTGGGTTTATGTGTCGCTGCCCCCGGTGTTGATGCTGTCACACCGTGAAATCATCCGTTACGGCTACAAAGTGGCGCTGCCCTGCCTCAGCGGACTGCTGGTGTTTTATTTCTGGCCCAATGCCATTGCCCCTCCAGACATCGACTGGCAGCAATATCCCGGTGTGGCCTTTCTGAAAAACGTGGATACCGCCGGCAATGCCTTCCCGTCGCTGCATGTGGCAACTGCGGTATTTTCCGGCCTCTGGCTGCACTGGCGCCTTAAAGTGCTGCACTGGGGCCATGCGCTGCAAGGACTGAACCTGCTGTGGTGTGTGGCCATTGCCTACTCCACCCTGGCGGTAAAGCAGCATGTGGCACTGGATGTGTTGGCAGGCAGCCTGCTGGGCCTTGGCAGTGCATGGCTGGTACGCTTGCGTGCGCATGCCATGCAGCTGGATCGTGGCGTGCCGTCTGGCCGTTAAACCCTTTTGTCGACAACTTCCCTTACATACAGCAGCTGGCAGCATGTACCCCGATACCCGTTTGCACTACACCTCCCCTCATCCGCTTGGCCCGGTGGCTATCGCTCCTGCACAGATTCTGGGCATGTGCCGGCTGGGCCGGGATGAACAGCAGCCGGACTGGCCCTTGCAATCCGTGCGGATGCCGGTGCTGGGCCCGGCCACGGCGGGCATGCAGGAAGTCTGGCACACCAGCCTGCCAGCGCAGGATGGCCACTTCCACGACATTCATTACCGTCGTGCAGGCGGCCTGCTGTTTGGCGTCATCACACTGGATGAAAGGCAATTTGCCATGCAGGACGGGGCCACTGCCTTGCAGGCACTGGCCGAGACCGCCTACCGCCAGCTGTTTGCCCTGCTGGACGCACAGCACTGCCCGCACCTGTGGCGGGTGTGGAATTACATTCCGCGCATCAATGTCGAGGAACACGGCATGGAGCGCTACCGCCAGTTCAATATCGGCCGCCATCAGGCTTTTGCCGGTAGCCGGCGTCCGGTGCATGGCAGTCCGGCCGCCTGTGCGCTGGGGACGGCAGATGGCCCGGTCAGCATTGCCTTTCTGGCAGCAGACAGCCCTGCCCTGCCCATCGAGAACCCGCGCCAGGTCAGCGCCTTTGCCTACCCGCAACAGTACGGCCCGGTGAGCCCCACCTTCAGCCGCGCCGCGCTGGCCGGTCAGCCTGGCGAGCAATGGCTGTTCATTTCCGGCACCGCCAGCATCATTGGCCACCTTACCGTGCATGTGGGCGATGTGGCCGCGCAAACCGCGGAAACCTTTGCCAATATCGCCATCCTGCTGGAGCAGGCCAACCGTTTGCAGCCGCGCCAGCCCTTCACCCTTGCCGGGCTGGACTACCGGGTGTATGTCCGCCATGCCGCCGACTATCCCGCCGTGCGCGCGGCGGTACTGGCACAGCTGAGCGAGGACAGCCGCGTGGTTTATGTGCAGGCGGACATCTGCCGTGCCGACCTGCTGGTGGAAATCGAAGCGCAGGGAGCAGGCTGAAATCCACCCCGGCATGCACCAGAACGGTCAGGTACTGCTCGCTTTGGTGCAGCACTGCATAGCCGCTTTCCACCCCCACCTGCATCGCCAGCCCTCACCGCCAGCAGCTTTACAGCCCGCAGCTTCACGCTGCACGCCCCGCCCGGCAGCACTGACAGCGTCATGACAGATGGCATGAGTCTTGCTAAGATTTCATACATTTTCAAAAATATTCATACACAGCCTGCACCATGTTTTCCGGTGACAGGCAGGAGAAAGGCAAGCACATGCACATTCCAGATGGCTATCTCAGCCCGTCCACCTGCGCCCTGACCCTGGCCATTGCGCTGCCGTTCTGGTGGCTGGCTTACCAGCGCGCCAAACGCCTGCTACATACCCGGCTGGTACCGCTGTTTGCGGTATTCTCCGCATTCAGCTTTGTCATCATGATGTTCAACCTGCCCTTGCCCGGCGGCACCAGCGGCCATGCAGTGGGCATGGGCATTGTCAGCATCGTGCTGGGGCCGTGGGCATCCATCATTGCCATCTCGCTGGCCTTGCTGATTCAGGCACTGTTTTTTGGCGATGGCGGCATCAGCAGTTTCGGTGCCAACAGCCTCAACATGGCGATTGTGGGTTCGCTGGTGGCCTGGGCTGCTTATCGCCTGCTGGCTGGTGATGCACCGCTCACTTCGCGCCGCCGCGTGGTGGCAGCCGGGCTGGCCGGTTATCTGGCCATCAATGCCTCTGCCCTGCTGGCCGCCATCGAATTTGGCGTGCAGCCCATGTTGTTTCACGATGCCAATGGCACCCCGCTGTATGCGCCGTATCCACTGTCGGTGGCCATTCCGGCCATGATGCTTGGCCACCTGAGTTTTGCCGGACTGGCGGAAATGCTGCTCAGCGCCGGCCTGGTTGCCTATCTGCAACGCGCTAACCCGGCCTTGCTGGCAGGTACCGCAGCAATCGGGACTAATCAGCACCAGCCAGGCGGCAGCGTGCGCAAGCTGTGGTATGGCCTGGCCGGCTTGATGATTCTGTCGCCACTGGGCTTGCTGGCAGCCGGAACCGCCTGGGGTGAGTGGGGTGCGGAAGACTTTGCCAACCCGACGGCACGGCAGGAAATCATCCAGGCCTCCGGCCAGCATGCCTTGCCTGCCGCAGCCCCGGAAGGTTTGGCGAGACTGGCCGGTTTGTGGTCCGCCCCCTTCCCCGACTATGCCCCGGCCTTCATTCACAGCCCGGCTTTTGGCTATGTGCTGTCTGCCGTGTTCGGTGCCGGGTTGATCCTGCTGTGCCTGTTGCTGCTGGCCCGGCTGGGCGGCAAGCATGGCCTGCCGCAGTGAGTGAACAATCGTTTCTGGCCGGCAAGCACCGCCATCACGGCAATATTGCCGAGCGCATGGTGCATGGTTTGCAGCAGGTGATGGAGCATGCGCTGGATGCCGAAGCCATCAGCGCCACGCCCGGCCTGCTGCAACAACTGGACCCGCGCATCAAGCTGCTGTCCTTGCTGGCGGTGCTGGCCGCCACCCTGCTGGCAAGCCAGCTCACCACGCTGCTACTGCTGTTTGTTCTGGCGGTAGTGCTGGCGCTGGCTTCTCAAATCTCGCTATCCCGCTTGTACCGCCAGGCATGGCTGAGCGTGCTGCTGTTCAGCGGCATGCTGGCCCTGCCTGCCATCTTCATGGTGCCGGGCGAGCAATTGCTAACCCTGCCGCTGCTGCACTGGCACATCACCCGGCAAGGGCTCTCGAGCGCCGCCTTTTTGCTGGGCCGGGCCGAAGTTTCGGCCAGCTTTGCCCTGCTGCTGATGCTGACCACGCCGTGGATGCATGTGCTCAAGGCCATGCGCAGCCTGGGCGTGCCGGTGCTGCTGGTGGCCTTGCTGGGCATGACGCATCGCTATGTGTTTGTGCTGTTGCAAACCGCCAGCCAGATGTTCGAAGCGCGCCGCAGCCGCCTGCTGGCTCCGCCTTCCGGCCGCATGGCCCGCCAGCTGGTGGCCAGCACCAGCGGCGTGCTGCTGGGCAAGGCCTTGCAGCTTAGCAGTGATGTGCACATGGCCATGGTGTCTCGCGGCTATCGGGGCGAGGTTTACCTGCTGCACAATTTTCACACCCGCAAGCGCGACTGGTGCGCGCTGCTGCTGGCCTTGGCGCTGCCCTTGGTCATTGTCTGGAATCACGCATGAGCACACCGGTTTTTACCCTGGACAGGGTGAGTTATCACTATCAGCAGCATGCTGCCTTGCATGCGGTGTCGCTGGAAATTGCCGCCGGTAGCAGGGTGGCACTGCTGGGGGCCAATGGCTCGGGCAAATCCACCTTGCTGCGTCTGCTGGATGGGCTGTATTTCGCCACGGCAGGCGAGCTGCGTGCCTTTGGTGAGGTGTTGAGCGAGGCGGCGCTGGCGGATGAAGCCAGCCATTATGCGTTTCGCCGCCGGGTGGGTCTGGTGTTCCAGAACCCGGACGTGCAACTGTTCAACCCTACCGTGTTTGACGAACTGGCCTTCGGCCCGCTGCAACTGGGCTGGCCGGAAGCGCAAATCCGCAGCGCGATTGACGCCACCCTGCAGCGGTTTGGCATCAGCCATCTGCAACAACGTGCACCGCACCGGCTATCCGGTGGCGAGCGCAAACGGGTGGCGCTGGCCTCGGTGCTGATCATGCAGCCCGAAGTACTGCTGCTGGACGAACCCACCGCCGCGCTGGACCCGGCCAGCCAGAGCGAAGTCATCCGTTTTCTGCAGGAAAGCCAGGGCCAGGGCCGCACCATCATTACCGCCACCCACGATCTGGACAGCGTGGCCGACATTGCCGACCACGTCATCGTGCTGGCCGACGGGCAGGTGGCGGCACAGGGCAGCCCGGCCGACATCCTGTCCGACCACGCCCTGCTGGCACGCACCCATTTGCTGCATGCCCACCCGCACCGCCATGCCGACGGGCAGGTGCACAGTCATCCGCACCAGCATGGCCACCGGCACGACCATGGCACCAACGCTGCCCGCTACCGCCGCTTCGGCATGGGTCGCTCTTAGCAAGGCAATAACTGGATCAGCGGCCGGATTTCTTGCGATAGCCCAGGCCCGTGCTGGCTGAAGGCTTGACCGGAATCAGCTGCACCTGGCCGTGGCGCACCCCGGTTTCGGCAATCACCGAGCGGGCAAAGCTTTCCACCTCGCCACTGTCGCCACGCAGGATTACCGTTTCGATACAGTCTTCATGACTGATATGGGCATGCATGGTGGCGACAGCAAGGTCGTGGTGGTCGTGCTGCAAGCCGGTGAGCCGAGCGGACAGTTGCCGCTCGTGATGATCAAACACATAGCTGAGCACCGCCACGCAGGGGCCGCCCTGCTCGCTGGCCAGATTGTCCTCGCCCAGCTCGCGACGCAGCATGTCGCGTACCGCCTCGGACCGGCTGCTGTAACCACGTCGGGTCATCCATTCATCAAATGCCTGTGCCAGCTCGTCGCTCAGCGATATGGTGAGTCTTTGCATGCCTGTCTCCACAAAATCCGTGTCGCAGCATAGCAGACCGGAACGGTATGGGGTTGACTGTGCCCGACATGACATTTGTCATCTCAGGCTGCTGACAAAGTGATTTGGTGCGATTCTACCGGACCCGGCCAAGCCGGGCCTTTCGACCCAGTGATTGATTCCGCAGCCTGTCCATCGAATCCCAATCCCCCCGCCCTTTCCCTGAAAGGGAGCCTCGCCTTCTTTACGAAGGCTCGCCGGGCTTTACCAAGCCGACATGACATTTGTCATGTCGGCTTGGCGTAAATCCTGCGATAGTCCATCACGACACATCGACCTTGCCATTGCCCGTCCATGGCCCAGAATCAAAGTCAGGCCAACTCCCAGCCAAGAGCACATCATGCAGATACGGCAGCTTAGCTTGCATCATGACCAGCCAGCACCCGACCAGCTCACCACACTGCAAACGCTGGCACCGCAACTGCTGCTGGTGTTTGCCGCACCGGCCTATTTTGAACGGGGGGTATTGCTCTTGAGCCTGCAAGCAGCCTTGCCCGGCTGTGTGGTGCTGGGCTGTTCGACCGCAGGCGAAATTGCCAGCCAGGGCGTGGAAGAAGGCAGCGCCGTGTTGACGGCCATCCACTTTGACCACACCCGAGTGGCCAGTGCCACCACCCTGCTGGACGGCATGCAGGATTCACTGGCAGCAGGCCAACGGCTGGCCACGGCCTTGCAGACGGATGACTTGCAACTGCTATTGCTGCTGGCACCCGGCACCCATATCAACGGCACCGCCCTGCTGGATGGCCTGCAACAGGTACTGGGCGATACCATTCCGGTGGTAGGCGGCATGGCTGCCGATAATGGCCGTTTCTGCCAGACCTTCACCCTGCATCAGTCCGGCTGGAACGACCACCAGCTGGTGGCCGTCGGCCTGTACGGAAGGCAGCTGCAAGTGGGACATGGCTCCTGCGGCGGCTGGACCACGTTTGGCCCGGCACGGCAGGTCAGCCGTTGCCAGCAGAACATTCTGTACGAACTGGACGGCGCACCCGCGCTGGAAGTGTACAAGCGCTATCTGGGTGAATACGCCAGCGGCCTGCCCGGCAGCGGCTTGCTGTTTCCGTTTGCCATGCTGGGACGCAGCGGCGAAGACCAGGGCGTGATTCGCACCATTCTGGGCGTGAACGAACAGGACGGCAGCCTGACCCTGGCCGGCGAACTGGCCTGCGGCAGCCAGCTGAAACTGATGCATGCCGGCACCGACAGCCTGGTGCGCGGGGCGGAACAGTCTGCCAGTGCCGCCCGGCTCAGCGGAGCAAACCATCAAGACAGCCTGGTGCGCGGGGCGGAACAGTCTGCCAGTGCCGCCCGGCTCAGCGGAGCAAACCATCAAGACAGCCTGGCGCTGCTGGTATCCTGCGTGGGACGCAAGCTGGTGATGGGCGACCGGGTGGATGAAGAAGTGGAAGCCGTGGCCGACGTACTGGGCAGCCAGATGGTGCTGGCCGGTTTTTATTCCAATGGTGAAATCAGCCCCTTTGCCGTGGGGCAGCCCAGCCGGCTGCACAACCAGACCATGACCATCACCACCCTGCGTGAAATCGCGCAAACAGATTGAAATCAGCAGGACAGGCATGCAAAACACACTGCTACGCCAGCTCAGGCGCACCATGGGCATTGCCGACGAAGCCGGCCTGCAACAGGTGCTGGACGGCTTTGAGCGGCTGGCCGGGCTGGCAGACACCGACCCGGCAATCGCCACCGCCCTGCGCGGCTTTACCGGCTTGCTGCGAAGAGTGGGCGACAGCTACAGCCAGCAAGATCGCGACATCAGCCTGCGCAGCCGTAGCCTGGAACTGAGCTCGGCCGAGCTGAGCGAGGCCAACCAGCGCCTGCAGGCGGAACTGGGCAAGCGTGAGCAGGCCATCGCCCGCCTGCAAGACACCATTCGCCTGCTGCGCAAGGAAACCGGCCAGCCAGACAGCGCACAGCCAGAGGACGATCTGGAAGGGCTGATCAATGTCGTCTCCGCACTGGTGGCCTACCGCCAGCATGGCCAGCAGGCCATCCGCCAGGCCCAGCAGGCACTGGAAAACCAGAAGTTTGCGCTGGACCAGCACGCCATCGTCAGCATTACCGACCGCTACGGCAATATCAGCTATGCCAACGACAAATTCTGTGAGATCAGCGGCTTCAGCCGGGAAGAGCTGATCGGGCGCAACCATAATCTGGTGAATTCCGGCCTGCACTCACCGGCCTTCTTTGCCGAAATGTGGCGTACCATCCGCGCCGGCAAGGTGTGGACCGGAGAAATCCGCAATCGCGCCAAGGATGGCAGCCTGTACTGGGTGGCCGCCACTATCGTGCCCTTTGCCGACGAGCATGGGGAGCCCGAACAGTTTGTCGCCATCCGCACCGACATCACCGCCCGGCATCAGGCCAGCGAGCGCCTGCAAGAGCAGCTGCACTTTGTCGAGGAACTGGTGGAAGCCATGCCGATGCCGGTCTATGTCAAAGGGCCGGACCTGCGCTATCAGCTGATGAACCGCGCCTTTGCCGAACTGTTTGGCATCCGGCGCGAAGACTTCCTGGGCAAAACCTCGGAACAGCTGCTGGACGCGGAGCTGGCCAGCTACCACCAGCAGCGCGACCGCGAGCTGCTGAACGAAGTGTCGCGCCAAAGCTATGAAACCACCGTACAGCTGCAAGATGGCACGGTACGTTACGGCATCATCCACAAGGCCACCCTCACCCGGCCCGATGGCAGCATTGCCGGGCTGATCGGCACCATTGCCGATATTACCGAACTCAAACTGCTGGCACGGGAATCCCGTCAAGCCCGCGAAGTGGCCGAAGCCGCCAACCGCGCCAAGAGCGAATTCCTGGCCAATATGAGCCATGAAATCCGCACGCCGATGAATGGCATTCTGGGCATGACCGAACTGGCGCTGGATACCGAACTGAACCGGGAGCAGCGTGAATACCTGGATGTGGTGAAGTCCTCCACCGAAGCGCTGCTCACCGTCATCAACGACATCCTGGATTTTTCCAAGCTGGAAGCCGGCAAGATGGTGATAGACCAGACCGCCTTCGGGCTGGAAAGCGTGCTGGCCAGCACGGTCAGGAACATGGCCATGCATGCCGAACAAAAAGGCCTGGAACTGGCCTGCCGCATGGCCCCGGACATTCCGCCGGTATTGCTGGGCGATGCGGGCCGGCTGCGGCAAATCCTGCTCAACCTGTTGTCCAATGCCATCAAGTTCACCCAGCACGGCGACGTCTTGCTGCGCGCCTCCTTGCTGGAACAGGAAGGCGACCAAGTGGTGGTCAAGTTTTCGGTCAGCGACAGCGGCATCGGCATTGCCCGCGAACAGCAGGAAAGCATTTTTGAAGCCTTTGTGCAGGCCGACAGTTCCACCACCCGCAAATACGGCGGCACCGGTCTGGGGCTGTCCATCTGCAAACGGCTGGTGGACATGATGCATGGCCAGATGTGGCTGGAAAGCCGCCCCGGACATGGCAGCACCTTCCACTTCACCATCCGTTTTACCCGCGTGACTGCTGCGCAACTGCCGGTCCCCTTGAACCCGGACGCGCTGCGCGGCAGTCATGCACTGGTGGTGGACGACAACCGCATCAACCGCGACATCCTGCAAGAAACCCTGGCGCACTGGGGAGTGAGTGTCGATACAGCCGACAGCGGTGCCCGTGCGCTGGCCCTGTTGCAACAGCCGGGCAAGTCCTACCGCTTTGTCTTGCTGGACGGCATGATGCCGGACATGGACGGGCTGACCACCGCCAGATCAATCCAGACATTGGGCCTGCAAGCGGCACCGCGGCTCATCATGCTGTCATCGGCCAGCACACAGGACAGCAGGCTGTATCAGCAAGCCGGCATCTGCTGCCACATTGCCAAGCCGGTATTGCAGTCCGAACTGCAAGAAACCATCTTGCAGGCCCTGGGCGACGCCCCCTGCTGCGCCAGCGCCAGCACACCCCCGGCCAAACTGAAATACGACAGCCAGCCCTTGCGGGTACTGGTGGTGGAAGACAATGTGGTCAACCAGCAGCTGGCAATCAATCTGCTGCAACGCTGGGGCCATCAGGCCACGCTGGCCGAAGATGGCCGGCAAGCACTGGAAGTCCTGGCCCAAGAACAGTTCGACCTGGTGTTGATGGACATGCAGATGCCGGTGATGGGCGGGCTGGAAGCCACCCGGCGCTACCGTCAGCAAGAAGCCCCAGGCCAGCACCTGCCCATCATTGCCATGACCGCCAATGCCTTGCAGGGCGACCGTGAACAATGCCTGGCCGCCGGGATGGACGACTACCTGAGCAAGCCGGTGCGCGCGGCCGACCTGCAACAACTGCTGCAACGCCACACCAGGGCAGCGCCCTTCTCGTTTGACTATCAGGCGGCACTGGGCCAGCAGGATGCAGAAATCATCGACATTGTGGCGGACAGTTTTCTGTCATCCTTCCCGGCAGAGATGGCAAAGCTGGAGCAGGCATTACAGCAAACCGACCGGGCAACGCTGAAACGACTGGCACACACCATCAAGGGAAATGCCGCCTTGTTCGGGGCCACGCCCATGGTCACGGCCGCCGCGCAGCTGGAGAAAGTGGCAGCCGAAGCCGACCTGTCCGGTCAACAACAGCTGCTGGACACACTCCGGCAGCAATTTGTCTTGCTCCAGTCAGTGCTGCAAGCCAGGTAGCAGCCTGCGCGTCACCACGGCGCCATGCCCGCAGCACGCTAGTGTGCGGCGGTATCTGCAATGCAGGCATAGTCGGACAGATCCAGCGGGCTGAAGCCGCCAATGGCCGCCTCCCTGAAAAAATCCTGTAGCTCCGGCACATGCAGGCTGTCGCTGATGGCCTGGCGCAAGCGCGCAACGCTAGCCGCGCTGGTAGATGCCGCCGTGATCAAAGGTAATCCGGGCTGCAAACAGGTATGGCCGATGCAGGCCAGTTGCTCGAACAGTGCTGGCTGTTGCCGGGCCAGCAGGGCATGGCTGACACAGTCCAGCGCGGCGATATCCGCCTCGCCAGCCGCCAGCATGCCGGCCGAAGCGCGGTGTGAACCGGAAAACCTTACTTCAGTAAAAAAGGGCTGCACCCCGGCAAGCGCGGCCACTTCGGCGCGCAAGGCGTGATAGCCCGACTGTGAATGCCGCTCATTGCACACGGCACGCCGGCCACGAAAATCAGCCAGTGCAAGCCCGGCATCGCTCTTGCGGACCAGCAGCGCACTGCTGTAACGCCAGTCGGCACAGCCCGGCACTTGATAATGAAATGCGCCCAGCACCTGCACCTGTTCCCGCAAGAGCGTGGAAACCGGATAGCCACAACTCTGGCTGAGCAGCATGCCCGGCTCGCGCCAGTGCGCCAGATAATCCTGTGGCCAGTACAGGTGGGTGGGTAAGGAAGGCTCGCCCAATTGTTGCAGACGCTGGCGCAGCCACTGCCAGTATTGCTCGGTCAGTGGCTGTGGCCAGGGGTACATGGGCAGGCTGGCCCAGGGCCGGGACTCAACGCCGGGCAAGGACATGGGGCGACAGGCGATGGGCCAGCCAGTCGAACAACTGGTCGGCAACAATGGCCAGCAAGGCCACCAGCAGCGCGCCTTGCAGCACATAGGCGGTATTGAAACCGCTCAAGCCCACGATGATGGGCAGGCCCAGTGTGCGTGCGCCCACGGTAGAGGCAATGGCGGCCGTGCCGATATTGATCACCACCGACGTGCGCACTCCGGCCAGCAACACCGGCGCGGCCAGCGGCAGCTCTACCTGCCACAGGATGCGCCAGCGCCCCATGCCCAGGCCACGCGCCACGTCCAGCACGCTGTCCGGCACCGAGGCCAGCCCGGACAGGGTGGCCTGAGTGACCGGCAGCAGGCCGTACAGTACCAGCGCAATCAGCGCCGGCCATTCGCCAAAGCCGATCAGCGGCGCGGCAATGGCCAGTACCGCCACCGGCGGCAGCGCCTGGCTGATGGCCAGCACACTGTCCAGCAAGGGACGGAACTCGCGCCCGGCCGGTCGGCTGACCAGCAAGCCGGCCGCCACCCCGCCCAGCACGGCGATCAGGCTGGAAGCCAGCACCAGCAGCAAATGCGCCAGCACCAGGCTGGCAAAACTGTCCTGGGTATAAAGCGGGCGCTCCACCTCGGGAAACAGGCGGGCGAACAGGCTGGCGCTGTGCGGCAACAGGTAGAGCAATGCCAGCAACACGCCAGTGCTGAGCCACAAGGCAGCTGCCGGCAGGCGGGGCGACTTCATGCGGCCCCCGGCAGCAAGTCGGCAAAATGCAGCACGCCGGCGGGCTGACCCTGTGCATCGATCACCGGCAGGCTGCTGACCCGGCGTGCGACAAAGGCCGACAGCGCCTCGCGCAGCGTGGCGGAGGCGGCAATCGGCTCGCCACTGGCCTGCTGCTGCGGCCGCACCCGGCTGGCCACCGTGTCCAGCCCCAGCAGGCGTACCCCGATATCGCTCTGGCCGACAAAGTCGCGCACGAAATCACTGGCCGGATGCAGCAGGAAATCCTGTGCACTGCCCTGCTGCACCACCCGGCCCTTGTCCATCAGCACAATGCGCTGCCCCAGCAGCAAGGCTTCGTCGATATCGTGTGTCACCAGCACGATGGTCTTGCCGGACAGGGCCTGGATACGCAGCAGCTCCTGCTGCAGCGTGCCACGGGTAACCGGGTCCAGCGCACCAAATGGTTCATCCATCAACAACACTTCCGGGTCGGCCGCCAAGGCACGCGCCACGCCAACCCGTTGCTGCTGGCCACCAGACAACTGGTGCGGGTAGCGCGACAAATACTGCGCCGCCGGCAGGTGCAACAGCTCCAGCAGCTCCACCACCCGGTCGCGGATACGGTTTTTCGGCCATTTGAGCAGGGTCGGCACGGCGGCAATGTTCTGCTCCACCGTCCAGTGTGGAAACAGGCCCACCGACTGGATGGCATAGCCGATGCGACGGCGCAGCACCTCGGGCGGCTGGCTGCGGATATCCTCGCCAGCCAGGCTGATGCTGCCGCTGTCCGGCTCGATCAGCCGGTTGATCATCTTCAGCGTGGTGGATTTGCCCGAGCCGGAAGTACCGATCAGCACCGCCAGTTCACCCGTTGCCACCTGAAGGTCTACATCAGCCACCGCCTGCCAGCCACCGAAAAACTTGTTTACTGCCTTGAGTTCAAGCATGGTCATCAGCCCCTTTCAACCGGGCAATCAGCAGGCGGAATACCACATCCACCAGCAAGGCCAGTAACACCACCGGCAACACCCCCAGCAATACCTGGTCGAGCGCACTGGCCGACAGGCCCTGAAACATGATGGCGCCAAAGCCTCCGGCGCCGATCAGCGCCGCCACTGCGGCCAGCCCCACCGCCTGCACGGTGGTGATGCGCAGGCCACTGAGGAACACCGGCAGTGCCAGCGGGGTTTCCACTTGCCACATGATCTGCCACGGCGTCATGCCCATGCCGCGTGCTGCTTCGCGCACCGCGGGTGGCACCTGTTGCAGCCCGGCCAGCGTGCCGCGCACCACCGGCAACAGCGCGTACAGGCTGAGTGCCAGCAAGGCCGGGGCGAGCCCGACCCCGGCAATACCCAGGCCGGGCAACTGCCGCCCCAGCCACGCCAGCGGGCCGATCAACAAACCGAACAGCGCAATCGACGGAATGGTTTGCAACACATTCAGCACGGGAAACAGCAGCCCGGAAAAGCGGGCCGAACGATAGGCCCACACCCCCAGCGCACCGCCCAGCAGCAGTGCCGGCAGCACGGAAAACAGCACCAATTGGACGTGACGCAGCAGGGCATCATCAAATGCATCCTGGTTATTGTGGTACTCGCGCAGCAAGGACAGGTTGTCCAGCTTGCCGGTCAGCAACAGCAAGAGCAGCGGCAGCTGCGCCAGCAACAGCAGCAACACGCGTCGTGGCAAACTGCCAGCCAGCACTTGCAGTGCCTCGGCCAGCTGCAACAACAGCAACAGCTGCAACAGCCAGAAGCCACCGCCAAACGACACCCGCGCCAGCGCATCTTCGCCGCCGGCGCGCAAGGTGGCCTCGCTGCCCGCCAGCCACCACAGCGCGGCACCCAGCCACAGCGCCGCCAGATACACCGCCCGCTCCCGCCACACGCCGGGCGGCCAGCAGGCGGCCAGCAGCAGAGGCAGGGCAGGCAGCAGTGCCAGCCAGCGCAGGCCGGAGCCGCTGTGCAGCAAATCAAGCAGAGCGATGCCCTGGCCGGTCAGCAGGCGGTTGGGCGCATAGGTGAGCAGGGGCAGGCCCAGCGCTGCCGCCAGCGACAGCAACACCAGCAGCAGGTGCACCCGGCTATGCAGACGCATGGGTCACCCCTGCTGGCAAAAACCGCCCGCTCACTTGATAAAGCCCTTTTTCTTCAGGTAATCCTGCGCCACCTTGCGGGCATCGCGGCCTTCAATGGCAATGCTGGCATTCAGTTTTTGCAGGGTGGGACCGGTCAGCGACAGGAACACCGGCTTCAGCACGGTGGCGATTTTGGGCTGCTTGGCCAGCACCTCGCTACGGATGATCGGCGCGGGCGCGTAAATCGGCTGCACGCCCTTGACGTCATCCAGCGTCACCAGCCCCAGCGCGGCTACCGGGCCATCGGTACCGTAGGCCATGGCGGCGTTGACGCCGGAAGTCTGCTCGGCAGCCGCCTTGATGGTGACCGAGGTGTCGCCACCGGCCAGCGTCAGCAGCTGGTCCTGTTTCAACTTGAAGCCATAGGCGCTCTGGAAAGCAGGCAGCGCGTCGGCGCGTTCGATGAATTCGGCCGATGCAGCCAGCTTGAAGTGACCACCCTTGTTGATCCAGTTGGCCAGGTCAGTCAGCGTTTTCAGCTTGTTGGCGGCAGCCACATCCTTGCGGATGGCAATGGCCCAGGTATTGTTGGCTGGCGAGGGTGTCAGCCAGGTAATACGGTTTTTTTCCTGATCCAGCTTTTTCACCAGCTGATAGCCCGCCTCGGCATTTTTCCAGGCCGGGTTGCTTTCATCGGCAAAGAAAAATGCGCCATTGCCGGTGTACTCCGGGTAAATGTCGATTTCACCAGCGGTAATGGCACCGCGCACCACCTTGGTATTGCCCAGCGACACCTTGCTGACGGTCTTGATGCCGTTGGCTTCCAGCACCTGCTGGATGATATTGCCCAGCAAGGCACCTTCGGTATCGATCTTGGAGCCAACCCGTACCGCATCGGCCGCCATGCTCTGGCCGGAAAAAACGCTCAGCGCGAGCGCAGCCAACAGCCAGCGACGGGAAAATTTTGCTTGGGTCATGGTATTCCTCTTGATGGATGAAAAGCGGTCATTCAGGCAAAGGGATGGAGCGGGTCGATCACTGGCCGGTGGCGATGCCGCCACAACAGTTGCAGATAGCCCTGCTCGACAAAATCGCCACTGAGCTGCCGGTAATGCTGGCGTTCGGCCAGATAAGCCTGACGCAAGCGATACCAGGGCAAGCCCGGATGCAGGTGATGCACCAGATGGTAATTCAGGTTGAGAAACAGTAGCCGCCACGGCCAGGCGGCCTCGTTGAGCACCGAGCGCGTGTTGACTTCCGGCTGGGCACGATGCTCGTAAAAGGAACGTACCATGGCCAGCGCCAATGCGGGATAGGCAATGCACGACAAGTAGTACCACGGCGCGATGCCGGCCTGTCTCAAGCACAGCAACAACACGCCCGACAAGAGCAGATGACTGCCCCACACCAGCCACTGCTGGCGCTGACCGCTACGCAGGGCCGCACCTACCGTGACCAGCCAGCCCCAGCCGGGGCCCAGTAGCAGTCGGCCAGGTGCGGTATCGCGCCAGCGACGCAGGCCACGGGCCAAGGCAGTGCCAGGCAAGCTGCGGCTGTAGTAGGACTCCGGGTCGACGCCCGGCAGGGTCAGGCTTTCATCACGGTGATGTGCCAGGTGGGTGTCACGATAAACCGCATAGGGATACCACACTGCCAGCGGCAGCTGGCCGAACAAGGCATTCAGCCAGCCATGACGCGTCGGATGGCCGTGAATCAGCTCGTGCTGCAGCGACATATACCAGCTGGTCAGCACAATCAGCAGCGGCGTGCCCAGCCACGGCCCCAACTGGCGCCACAGTGCAACGGTGCCGAACCAGCCGCCGTAGATGACGGCGATCAGCAGCCAAGTGGGCAGCTCCAGCCGCAGCAACCAGTCTTGCTGCGCCGGTTGTGCCGTATCTGGCTCGCGGCCGGAGACATCGATATCGGCTTCCCGGTATGCGCAAACGGAATGATGCATCGAGCAATACATAAAGCAGCTCCTCAAGTGAGCCGCTTAATGTAGACATCAGGCAGGTGTTTTCAAACCAAGAAAAAATCACATGTACTGCAAAAAAATTCACATTTGTCATGACGGCTGACGCCGCTGGATACCACCCCGGCAAACCATCAGCCGTCTGCATGCACAAGGGGATGCACAGCTTGCAGCCCCCTGCCCTGCACTAGCCGCGCTGCGGATACCAGCCCACCAGGCCCGGTTGCAGATTGATGCTCACCTGCTTCACCTGCTGGTATTCCAGCAGGCCGTTGACGCCCAGATCGCGGCCATAGCCGCTCATCTTGTAGCCTCCCCACGGCGCTTCGTTGAAGGTGGGGTTGTAGCAGTTGATCCAGGTGACGCCCGCACGGACTTCCTTCACCACCCGCAATGCACGTGCGCCATCGCTGGTGAACACCCCGCCAGCCAGGCCGTAGGGCGTGTCATTGGCCATGGCGATGGCTTCGGCCTCCGTGGTGAAGGTCTGGATGGCCACCACCGGGCCGAATACTTCCTCGCGCACGATGTCCATGTCGCGCGTGCAATTGTCGAAAATGGTAGGCCGCACGAAGTAGCCGTTGGCACAGTCGCCCTCGACATAGCGCTCGCCGCCACATACCAGTGTTGCGCCTTGCTGTTTGGCGCGTTCGATATGACCCAGCACCTTTTCCAGCTGCGCGGCGGACACAATCGCGCCCATGTCGGCATCTTTCATGCCCGGAGCAATGGTCATGGCATTGGCACGTTCGGCCAGACGGGCGACAAAGCGGTCCTTGATGCTTGCTTCAATCAGGATGCGCGAACCGGCCGAACATACTTCGCCCTGGTTGAAGAACACGCCTATCATCGCCCATTCCACCGCGCCTTCCAGATCAGCATCGGCAAAGATGATGTTGGGCGACTTGCCACCCAGCTCCAGCCCCACTTTTTTCAGGTTACCCACCGCTGCGGCGGCAATGGTTTGCCCGGTGCGGGTGCTGCCGGTGAAGGTGATCATGTCCACATCATGGCTGGCGGCCAGCTCCTGCCCGGCGGCCGGGCCGCTGCCCAGCACCAGGTTGGCGGTACCGGCGGGCAGGCCGACGGCATCGAAAATTTCAAACAGGGCCACGGCCGACAGCGGGGTGACTTCGCTGGGCTTGAACACCACGCAGTTACCCGCCGCCAGCGCCGGGGCCAGCTTCCAGGTGGCCATCAGCAAGGGGTAGTTCCACGGTGTGATCAGCGCGCACACGCCCACCGGTTCGTGCATGGAATAGGCATGCATCGGGCCGAAGCCGTCGCTGACTTCATACACCCCGCCCTGCGGTTTGGTGATCAGCCCGGCGTAATAGCGGAAGCAGGCCACGGCATCGTCCACATCACAGCGGGCCTCGCGCAGCGGCTTGCCATTGTCCAGCGTGTCCATCACCGCCAGTTCGTCGGCGCGGGCGGCAATGGCATCGGCAATGCGCAGCAGCATGTCGGCGCGCTTGGGCCCGGCCATGCGCCGCCAGCTGCCGTCGTGGTCAAAAGCATGGCGCGCAGCGGCAATCGCCTGCTTGCTGTCCTCGGCCACGCTGTCGGTGACCAGGGCAATCACCTCGCCATTGGACGGGTTGATGACTTCGCGGGTAGCGCCGCTGACCGAGGCTTGCCAACGGCCATTGATGTAGTTGTTGCGCACTTCCATGTTTCTTCCTCCTGCCTTGCCATTGTTGTGCCGGGCGGTCTGTGCCGCTCAGGCGATGTAGATCTTGCGCAGTGTTTGTGTCACCACCCAGGTGGTGGCGGTGCCGGCAGCCAGATGGCCCACGGTGCCGGGCTGCAATTCCAGCGGTGGGCGGCCATCGGCAAACTGCACGCTGGCCTTACCCGACAGCACGATGAAGAATTCGTCCACTTCCACATCGGTGGTGACGCTGGACGACATTTCCCACACGCCGATGCTGCAGCCGTGCAACTGGCCCAGTTCGGCTGTGCCGACCCGGGCTGGGCCGGAAATCAGCTGATCAGCCGGGACATCGCGGTATTCCAGCGCAATGCGCGTGGCGTCCACACTGAGATTGGCCAGCAGGGTAAAGGGATTGGACATGCTTGCTTCCTTTGATTCTCAAACAGGGGGCGAACAGATTCAGGAGTCGAAACCCAGGCCCAGCGCATCCATGGTGCGCAGCATCAGATTGCGCTTGCCATGGTTGTGGTCAGCCTGGTTCAGCGACCAGCGAGTGGCCTGCACCGCAACATAAGTCAGTGGCTCCGGCGGAAACGGTGGCGGTATTTCGCGCACCATGCGCAAGCGGGTTCGCGGTGTATCCAGCCCTTCCAGCTTGTCCAGCAGCACATTGGCGGCAAAGCGGGTGGCCCCTACACCCAGGCCGGTAAAACCGGCGGCATAGGCCACCTTGCCACCACGCGCCAGCGCAAAAAAGGCACAGAAACGGGTAGACGTATCGATGGCCCCGCCCCAGCGATGGCTGAAACGCAGCCCGGCCAGTTGCGGAAAGGTAGTAAAGAAGTGACTGGCCAGCCGGGTGAACGAAGCCGGGCGGTCGTCATAGACATCATCCACCTTGCCGCCGAAGTTGTAGACGGCATCGTAGCCGCCAAACAGGATGCGGTTGTCGCGGGTGATGCGGTAGTAATGAAACTGGTTGGCCATGTCGGCAATGCCCTGGCGGTGTTGCCAGCCTATGGACGCCAGCTGTTGCGCTGTGAGCGGCTCGCTCATCAGCACATAGTCGTACACCGGGATGGTGTGCCAGCGGTAACGCTTGAGCAGCGAAGGAAAGGCATTGGTGGCCAGCACCACGCGGGCGGCATCCAGCTCGCCCTGCTCCGTCGCCAGGCGCACCCGGCTGCCCCGGCTTTGCAGCACAGTGACGGCGGATTGTTCGTGAATCTGCACGCCAAGCTCAACGGCCACCCGCGCCAGTTCCAGCACCAGCTTGCCGGGGTGGATCATCGCCGTGCTGTCTTTTTCCCAGATACCGGACAGGAAGGTGGGCGAATTGAGCTCGGCGCGGATCTGCGCGGCATCCATATAACCTTCGCCACGCAGTTGCTCGTCCTGATAGGGTTCCACCGCCACCACCAGTACGCCGGTGCGCTCGAAGTCACAGTCGATACCATAACGGCGGATGGTGGCTTCGATTTCATCCAGGTTCTGCAGGCCCAGCGCCTCCAGCTGCGGCATTTCTTCCGGCCAGCGCTGCTCACCGTTTTCCTCGCCATGGGTGATGCTGGCTTCACAAAAGCCGCCGTTGCGGCCGGATGCAGCCCAGCCCACCTGCCGGCCTTCCAGCAGGGTGACCGAGCGCGACGGATTGCGCTCCTTGGCCAGAATGGCGGTCCACAGACCGAGAAAACCACCGCCAACAATGGCCAGATCGCTACTGGCCTTGCCTTGCAGCGGGGGAAAGCTGCGACGCAGGTGCGCCACATCGTCGCCCCAGAACGGGCGGTTGACGCTGCCAGCCAGTGCGGCGTCGATCAGTTCTTGTTGCGGTGCCTCACGTTCAAACACGATTTGCGGCATAAAACAGTCATTCCTCGGGCATGGGACAATTCACAGGGAGATGCACCGCGCTGCAAAGCCAAACGGCAGACGTGGTGTCGATCATGCGATGTCGGCAGTTGGCACGCAAGTTGCACAGCAAGGCGCAGCCGACATCATGGCGGATAGCCCGGTAGCACTGCGCAGCCCCACACCATGCAACAGCCATCCGGCACCCGTTGGTACATGGGCAGCTTGTTGCTTGGCATAGCTTGAACCAGGTGATATGTTGAGATAAATCCCGAATTTCTTATCTTCAGTTTCAAAAATACTCAACTGATGAGCAAAAAAAAATCCCTGGGCCAGGTCAGCGATTTTGATATCCGCCTGCTGCGCCTGTTCAAGACCGTAGTCGAATGCGGCAGCTTTTCCGCTGCGGAAAGCGTGCTGGGCATCAGCCGTTCTGCCATCAGCCTGCACATGGGCGATCTGGAAAAACGGCTGGGCATTTGCCTGTGCCAGCGCGGTCGGGCCGGTTTTGCGCTCACCGACGAAGGCCGGGCGGTGCTGCATGCCAGCCAGACCATGCTGTCGGCCATCGAGGAATTCCGCACCGAAGTAAACCAGCTGCACCACCAGCTGCGCGGCGAGCTGAACATCGGCATCATCAACAATCTGGTCACGCAGTCGCACATGCACCTGACCCATGCGCTCAAGTCCTTGAGTGCGCGCGGGCCGGGGGTGCGCATCAATATTTCCATGACCACCCCCAGTGAAATCGAACTGGGCGTGCAGGACGGCCACCTGCACGTGGGCGTGGTGCCGCTGATCAACCCGCTGTCCGGACTGGACTACCTGCCACTGTACGAAGAACATTCGCTGCTGTATTGCAGCCGCGAACACCCCTTCTTTGCCCGCGCCGACAGCGATATCAGCCAGGCCGAGCTGCACAGCGCCGAAGCCATCGCCCCCAACTACCGGCTGACCGTGGACGCGATGGCGCAACACCACGCGCTTAACTGCACTGCCACTGCATCCGACCGGGAAGGCATTGCCTTTCTGATTCTCACCGGCGGCTATATCGGCTTTTTGCCGGACCACTTTGCCGCCGGCTGGGTGGCGCAAGGGGTAATGCGGCCCTTGCATCCGCAACAATTCTGTTACGACATTCCGCTGAACGTGGCCATGCGCAAGGGACGACGCCCCAATCTGGTACTGGAATACTTTCTGCAAGCACTGGAGCAAAGCCGTAACAGCTGACACCAGCCAGGCCCGGCCGACATGCAAAAGCCCCCTTGCGGGGGCTTTTTGCTGAAGCGCGATGCGCTCGCTGGCGGCTTACTTGCCGGCTTCGCCGACAAAGATTTCCACACGGCGGTTGGCAGCACGGCCAGCCAGGGTGCTGTTGTCGGCAATCGGCTGACGCGAGCCCATGCCGTCGATGCTGATGCGGCTGGCAGCCACGCCGTGGCTGACCAGGTAATCGCGGGTGGCGCTGGCACGATTGACCGACAGCGGGTTGTTGATGGCATCGCTGCCGGTGTTGTCGGTATGGCCGACAATACGCACGGTAGTCACCGGGTTTTGCTGCAAGGTGGTGGCAAAGCGGTCCAGCACCGGACGCAGATTCGGCTTGATGTCGTAACGGCCGGAGTCAAACGATACGTCGCTCGGAATATTCAGTTTGAGCTGATTGTCCGCCGTCTGGCTCACGCTGACGCCAGTGCCTTGCGAGGCTTTTTCCATGGCCTCTTTCTGCTTTTGCATATGCTGCGACCACAGATAACCACCACCAGCCCCCAATGCCGCACCCACGGCTGCGCCGGTTACTGCGCTGCGGCCGGTATGGCCACCGGCAGTCAGCGCGCCCAGCAAGGCACCAACACCAGCACCCACGGCGGCACCGGTGCCGGTGGTTTGCTGGGTTTCGTTCATGTTGGCACAGCCGCTGAGGCTGGCCGAGGCGATGGCAACAGCCACCAGGGTGGTCATCAGGTTTTTCATCGTGATCTCCTCATTGCGGTGCGTGCCATGCACGGCACCGGCAGGGTTGGGTCCGCGCCACAGGCGGTGAATTGCCTTCTGCGGTCGTAAGGCTGGATATGCATGGCAAGGTGCCATCCGGCATGTCGCATGCATTTGCCTGAGGCAGTGCGGGCGCAGACAAGTTCACTGATGGTCGGAGACAGGCTGCGACACATCGGTTTGCATTAATTCATATTATAGAACCGCTGACAAACCAGCCGTGTAAGCAAACGTGTGCCTTGTGTAAGCAAAAGTACACGTCTGTGCAGGCATGGCCTCAGTCGTGCGTCACCAGGCCGTTACTTCCCTGTGGGTCGCTGACAATGCTCCAGCCTTGCCCGGCCCTGCTGACTGCCTGTAATGGCCAACGATAGGCTTCGGCCAGCACCGGGTGCGTCAGTACCTGTGCCGGCGTACCACGGCAACGCAGCACACCATCGGCCAGCAGCCAGAGCTGGTCCGCGTGATTGGCGGCCAGTTGCAGGTCGTGCAGCACGCACACCACTGTCCGGCCCTGCCCGGTCAGCTGCTTGAGATGCTGCATCAACAGATGCTGGTGGCGGATATCCAGATGATTGCTCGGCTCGTCCAGCAGCAGGCAGGGGGCATCCTGTACCAGGGCGCGGGCAATGGCGGCCCGCTGGCGCTCGCCACCGGACAGGCGGGAGACCCGTTGAGTAGCCAGTGCCGTCAGTTCCATCACCTTCATGGCCTCGGCCACCCGGCGGTGGTCGGCAGCATCGGGCTGGCGTAACAGGCCTAGCGCCGGACGCCGGCCCAGCATCAGGTAATCGGCTACCGACAAGGGACTATCACCGGTTTCGTGCTGCGCCACCCAGGACAGCAAACCATACGGGTAGCCCTTGCCGCCAATGGGCCGGCCCAGCAAACGGCCACGGCACTGCCCGGCAAAGCCGGCCATGGCGCGCAGCAGACTGCTCTTGCCGGCACCATTGGGGCCAATCAGCACCAGCAGTTGGCCGCGCGGTACCACTTGTCCGGCAAGCTCCACCAGGGTGCGTCCCTGAACGCTGACTTTTATCTGCTCGATTTCCCAGGCATCAGCCACGCCCCCCTCCTTTGTGCAAACGCCAGAACAACCACAAAAAGCATGGCGGACCGGCAAAAGCTGCCACCACCCCGGCGGGCAGGTCTACCGGATATACCACTTCACGTCCCAGGGTATCGATCAGCAACAAGGTAAGCGCCCCCACCCAACCGGCATGCAGCATCAGTTGGCGGCGACTGCCCTGATGACACAGCGCCACCGCATTGGGCACCATCATGCCGATGAAACCAATCAGCCCGGACAGCGTCACCGCACCGCCGGTCAGCATGGCGGCGGCCATGGCGGCCAGCACCCGGGTGCGGCCCACGCGCACGCCCATGGAGCGGGCCACCTCATCGCCCAGCAGCAGACAGTCCAGATCTCGCCCCAGCGCCAGCATCAGCACTGCACCCACCAGCATTACCGGCCACACATATTGGTGATCGGCAAAGCGTGATTCAGCCAGGCTGCCGGCCAGCCAGTTGCTGGCACCGCGCAGGGTCAGGTCGTCGGACAAAAACAGCAGCAGGCTGACCATGGCAGCACAGCTGGCACCAATCACCACGCCTATCATCAGCAGTCCTGCCTGACCGCCGCGCAGCAACTGGTTGAGCAGCAGGATGAGCATGGTGACGGCCAGCCCGCCAACAAATGCCGCCAGCGGCACCGACACCCCTAGCCCACCCAGCGCGATCACCAGTACCACACCCAGTGCCGAGCCGGCGGAGGTACCCAGCAGGCCGGGGTCTGCCAGCGGGTTGCGAAACAGCGCCTGCAGGCCAGCCCCCGCCAGCGACAGCGCACTGCCCACCAGCAAGGCATTCAGGATGCGTGGCCAGCGCAGGCGGCTGACCAGCGGGTCTTGCCAGTCAGGCACCGTCCACTGGCCGCCGCCCAGCCCCAGGATCAGCCAGATGAGCAAGGCAGCCAGCGGCGGCAGGCACAGCCAGCGCCAGAACTGCGGCGGCAGCCCGCCACTGCGCCGGGGCAGCACAATGGCCGCTCTCATGAAGCCAACTGCCGCAAACGCGCCACCACCGCCGGGCTGCCTACGCCCAGACGCAGGAAATCTGCCGCTGGCCAGGCCAGTACCTTGCCGCTGCGCACAGCATTGGAAGAGGCCAGCTCAGGCCGTGCCTGCAGGGCTTTCAGGCCGCCATATACCGGTGCATTGTGCGCGGCCACAATCACGATGTCGGGCGCGGCCTTGAGCCAGGCTTCCGGATTCATCGGCAAAAAGCCCTGGATATCCGCCGCGGCATTCACCATGCCGGCAGCGCGGATCAGCGCATCCCCCGCCGTCCCCCGCCCGGCCACCAGCCGTCCGTCGTAGCTC
>NZ_JAELUD010000003.1:0-123637 GCF_016429185.1 Aquitalea sp. ASV11 | reverse complement strand
CGATTATTGCGTTCGTCTCGTGGGCTCGGAGATGTGTATAAGAGACAGGGTGCACCCGGAGCGATTCGAACGCCCGACCCTTTGGTTCGTAGCCAAATACTCTATCCAACTGAGCTACGGGTGCAAAGTGGCGTCCCCACGGGGAATCGAACCCCGGCTACCGCCGTGAAAGGGCGGTGTTCTAACCGCTAAACTATAGGGACGCTGTGGTGGTGCACCCGGAGCGATTCGAACGCCCGACCCTTTGGTTCGTAGCCAAATACTCTATCCAACTGAGCTACGGGTGCACTGTCTCGCAAGACGTTTTGTCTTTCGAGAGGGCGAACTATACCGATACGATTTTTTAGTGTCAACACTTTTGCAGCAATTTTTTTTCCGGACTGATCGGCCGGCTTGGCGCCACTGTTGCAGGCAACACAGCAAAACCACGACGGCTGCATCGGCAAGCGGTGGGGGCGGTGTTAAGATGGCGCGCTTACCCGCCATGTTGCAGCCGGTTGATACTGGTTGTCCGCGCTTTGATGATTATTCCGACGAGATTGCATGCTGTTTGATATTCCCTGGGCGATTGTCGACCTTGAAACCACCGGTGGCCATATCGGCCGCGACCGCATTACCGAAATCGGCCTGATCCTGCTGGATGGCGAGCGGCAGCAGCGTTATCAGACCCTGGTCAATCCCTTGCAGCCGATTCCGCCTTTCATCGAAAACATGACCGGCATCAGCAATGCCATGGTGGAAACTGCCGCGCCGTTCAGTGCCATTGCGGAAGAATTGCTGCCCATGCTGCAAGGACGATTGCTGCTGGCACATAACGTCCGTTTTGACTATGGCTTCTTGCGCAACGAATTCCGTCGTGTCGGCCTGCGCTTGCAAAGCGCCACGCTGTGCACGGTCAAGTTATCGCGGCGTCTTTACCCCCAGCATTTCAAGCACAATCTGGACAGCATCATCCAGCGCCATGGCCTGCAACTGGCGGACCGGCACCGGGCGATGGCGGATGCCGAAGCCTTGTTGCTGTTCCTGCAGGCAGCCTGTGCCGAACTGGGCGAGGCGGCAGTGAAGGAAGCCATCCAGCATGTTCTGGCCCAGCCCGAACTGCCGCCCGGCGTGGATGCCGCATTGGTGGATGACCTGCCCGACCTGCCGGGTGTCTATACCCTGTGGGGCGAGGCCGACCAGGCCTTGTACGTGGGGCGTGCCAGCAATGTGCGCGCCAAGGTGGTGTCGCAACTGGCGCAGGATGGCAAATACGGCAAGCAGCCGGTGATTGGCCGCACGGTAACGCGCATCAGTTGCCAGGAGACGATAGGGGATCTGGGCGCGGCCTTGCTGGAACAGCAGCTCATGCGGCAGCTCAAGCCGTTTTACAACCACCGCAGCCGTCTGGCCAGCGAGGTGTGCTCCATTCAGCTGGATCATGCGCAAGGCGAATTCCTGCGGCCGATGATTGTCATGGCCGAGCAACTGGATTTCAGCCGAACCGCCGATTTGTATGGCTTGTTCCGCAGCCCGAAAGAAGCGCGCAAGGCGCTGGCTGACATTGCCAATGGTCATGCCCTGTGCCAGTCGGTACTGGGGGTGGAAACGGTGACCACGCGCAAGGGCGCGGGCTGTGTGGCGCTGAAGGGCGGGCGCTGCCGGGGTGCCTGTGTCGGGCGCGAAGCCGCGCCGTCACACAATATGCGCTTGTTGCAGGCCTTGACGCGCTTGCGGATCAAGGCTTGGGAATTTCCCGGTCCGCTGGCGGTGGTGGAAACCGATGAAGTCACCGGCAGTGCCATGGAGCATGTGTTCGATCAATGGTGCTATCTGGGCTCGCGCCCGGCAGGGGAGAGCAGTTTGCAGGGCAGCCCGTGCTTTGACATCGACACCTACAAGCTGCTGGATGCCTATCTGAAAAAGCCCAATCCCAACAGCAGCTTGCGTCTGTTGTCCTAGCCACGGGCTGGTTTATTCGTGCATGGCCTGGAAGCCGCGCAAGCGGCTTTCGATGATGCGCGGGTTTTCGCCATTGGCGATGGCCACCAGGCCTTCCACCACCATTTCCTTCATGGCGATTTCTGCTGCCACCAGGTGCTTGAGCTTGTTGGCCACCGGCAGGAAAAACAGGTTGGCCGAGCCTACGCCATACACGGTGGCGACAAAGGCCACGGCAATACCGGCACCCAGCTTGGAGGGGTCGGACAGGTTTTCCATCACATGAATCAGGCCCAGCACCGCGCCCAGAATGCCCATGGTAGGCGAGTAGCCGCCGGCGGATTCCCACACTCTTGCTGCTTGCTTGCGGGCATGCTCGAACATGCCGATTTCCACTTCCATCACGCCGCGCAGTACTTCCGGTTCGGCTCCGTCCACCACCATTTGCAGGGCCTTCTTGGTGAAGGGGTCCTTTTGCTGGGCAACATAGCCTTCCAGTGACAACAGGCCGCCACGGCGGGCAGTCTGGCTCCAGTTGACCACTTCGCGGATCAGTTTTTCATTGTCTTGCGGCGGCGGCTGGAAAATCCACTTGAGCATGCGGATGCCGGCGACAAACTGGCGCGGGGTACTTTGCAGCATGACGGCGCTCATGGTGCCGCCAATGACAATCATGAAGGCAGTCAGTTGCAGCAGGGAGCCGATATTGCCCCCTTCAAGTGCCTGCCCGGCGATGATGGCCGAAAGGCCCATGACAATGGCAATGATGCTGATCTTGTCCACGCTTGATTCCGTTATCGTTGTCTGTGCAAGCAGATGCCTTTACAGCCATTTCAGGCTGCTGACAAAGTTATTTGGTGCGATTGTACTGGACCCGGCAAAGCCGGTCCTTCTGACTAACTGCTTGATTCCGCAGTCCTTCCATCTATTCCCCTTTCTCCCCGCCCTTTCCCTGAAAGGGAGCCTCGCTTTCCTTTCAGAAAGCGAGAATGGGTGTCAAGAGTCCGAGTCTGCATTACAGCCATTCCTTCATTTTGGCCCGGATACGGGCGATCGCCTGGGTATGCAGCTGGCAGACGCGGGATTCGGACACCTCCAGCACCGCGCCGATTTCCTTCAGGTTCAGCTCTTGTTCGTAGTACAGCGCCATCACCAGCTGATCCCGTTCCGGCAGGGTCTTGATGGCATCCACCAGTGCCTGGCGGAAATCCCCGTCAGCCAGCACCTGCAAGGGATTGGGCGCATTGCTGTCTTCGATATTGGCAATGGCGTCGTTCAGGGTTTCGCCTTCGCCATCGGAAAAGTCTTCAAAGTGCACCAGGCTCAGGCCTTTGCAGTCACCCAGCATGCTTTGGTAGTCGTCCAGTTCCACGCCCAGGGCTTCGGCAATTTCCGATTCCAGCGGTGCGCGGCCCAGTTGCTGTTCCAGTTTGTTGATGCTGTCTTCGATTTGCCGTGCCTGGCGGCGTGCCTGACGCGGCAGCCAGTCTTCGCGGCGCAGTTCGTCCAGCATGGCTCCGCGGATGCGCTGGCTGGCAAAGGTTTCAAACTGCACGCCTTGCAGCGGGTCGAATTGCCGCGCGGCATCAATCAGACCGATGATGCCCACTTGCACCAGATCGTCCATTTCAACCGAGGCCGGCAGGCGGGCCATCAGCATGCCCGCCAGTTTCTTCACCAGCGGCAGGTGTTGCTGCACGTCGATTTCCGGGGTGGTAACGGCCGCGGCATAGCCTTTGCGGCGCAAGGACGGCAATGTCATCGTCGTTTGGCTCCATCGGCTTCGGCCCAGTCGCGCGAAGTGGCAATCAGCATGTCCATGAAACCGGTATCGTGGCGCTCTGTTTCCGGGCTGTCCCATTGCGGCAGTACGGCCGCCAGCTGGGCAAAGGCGGCAGCGGCTTCGCTGTCGGGAAAGGCTTCCATCAGTGGTCGGCGTAATGCCTGGCTGCGACGTACGGCATTGTCGGCAGGGACGAAACCGACCCAGCGCAGCGAGACGCTGAGAAATTCGCTGGTGACAGCGGCCAGGCGATTGAACAGGTCGCGCGCTTCTTCCAGATGACGGGCGCGGTTGACCAGCACATTGAAACGCTGACGGCCAAAGCCGCTGGAAAGACGCTTGATGTTGGCGTAGGCGGTGGTCATGGAGTCGGCCGCCGGGCTGAGCACCAGCACCAGATTGTCTGCCACGCTGGCCGGGACCGGGTCGGTGGCGGTAACAGGCACGTCTATCATCAGCACGCTGCTGTCGCGCTCCAGGGCGGCAAACTCGCTGCCCAGGCGTAACCAGAGCTGGGCGGAAAACAGCGCGCGTTCTTCCGGGCGGGCATACAGGTTGATCAACTGGATGCCCTGGCGCGAGGTGGTCATCATTTCATCCAGCCCGCCCACGCTCACCATCTGGCTTTCCAGCGTGGCGGTGGTGGGTGTGCCCAGACGTCTGGCCTGTACCTGGCCCAGGCTGCAGTCCACCACCAGCGGGCGATGGCCGGCATAAACCAGCCCCAGCGACAATTCGGTCACCAGCGTACTGGCACCCGCCTTGTCCGAACCGATAAAAGCATAGCTGGGCGCGCGACCGGACTGGGCTGTCAGGCGGCGCAGGCTGGCGGCCTGATCGTGCATGGCACCATTCATAACCAGCTGGCCTGTGCGGAGTTCATGATGGGCAGTTCATCACCTTGCAGGCTGAACGGCGAGCCAGGCTGCGGTGCGCGCAAGGCCCGGTCCACCAGGAAGGCGGCGTTGGCCGAGTGCAGGTCTTCCGGCACGCGCTGGCCATTGGTGATGTAAAACAGCTTGAGGCGGTTGCGGATGATGACATCCATGCTGGGGCCCATGCTGACGGCTTCGTCAATCTTGGACAGAATGCAGCCTGCCAGGCCATTGCCACGGTAGTGGCGTACTACGTCTTCCAGCGTGTGGCCGTCGGCATTGGCGGCCAGCAGCAGCAGGCGTTCCACCTGGCGGCCTGCGCCACGGAACATTTCGATCTGGCCGGTCACACGCGCATCACGCTGGCTCATGCCGACGGTGTCGATGAATACCAGGTGGCGGTTGGACAGGTCGGCCAGGGTCAGCTGCAGGTCACCTTCGTTCTGGATGGAGAACACCGGAATGCCGAGAATCTTGCCGTAGATACGCAGTTGGTCCTGCGCGCCAATCCGGTAGCTGTCGGTGGTGATCAGCGCCACATGCTGTGCACCGAAGCGCATGGTGGCATGCGCGGCCAGCTTGGCCACCGTGGTGGTTTTGCCCACGCCGGTGGGGCCTACCAGCGCATACACGCCACCCTTGTCCATGATGTCGTGATTGGCATCGGCGCACTTGAGGTTATGCATCAGCGCCGAGCGTGCCCATTTGATGGCGATGTCACCTTCATACTGGGCCGGCATTTTTTCAATCAGCTGGCGGATGAGGTTGGCAGAGAAGCCCATGGCCAGCAGATGCTTGAACAGCTCGATGCGGTTGGGGGTCTTGCCTTCCATGTCCGACCAGGCAAAGCTGGCCAGCTGGCTTTGCAACAGGCTGCGCAGCAGTTTGATTTCATCGCCGATCTGCTTGAGTTCCTGCGCCATCATTTCCGGCTCTTCTTCGGCCGGGGCTGGCGCCGCCTTGCTGCGTGGTGGTACGGCGCTGCCATTGCTGGCCGGGCCGGCAGCCACGGTCTGCATCTTCACCAGTGATTCGGGCACGATGCTGGCCGGCGTGGGCCGTGCCGGAGGCGGCGTTTGCGGGCTGACGTTGAAATTGACCGCTGCACTGTCAGCCAGTGATGGCTCGATGCGTTGCTGCGGGCGTGGGGGTGGAGTGTCGATGCGCGGTGGGGCCGGGCTTTCCAATGGCTCCACCGGCATGGCATAGGTACGGGCAATGGCGCGGTTGGTCGCACCGGCAGCTGGCGCGGGCGGCGCAACCGGACGGCTCACCGCCGGCGCATTGCGGGCCGGGTGTTTGCTGCCGGGGGTGGACAGATTGGTGGCCAGGTTGGCGACGTCTGCATCCGCCACGGCCATGATCTCTACGCCGCCCCCCATTGTCGGGCGATTGGACAAGATGAGGGCGTCGGCACCCAGTTCCTCGCGGACCTGTCTGAGTGCATCACGTGTGGTTTTTCCGAAGAATTTTTTTACCACCATTGTTTATCAGCCCTTGCTTCCCCCAATTACCGCAATTATACGAATGGATTTATTGTCAGGTACTTCATTATGCGAGATCACACGCAGTTGTGGGAGTGCTCTTCTCAAGAATCGTGCCAACAAGGGACGTAAACCCGGTGGCGTGAGCAATACCGGATTGTAACCTTGAATTTCCACCTGCTCGGCCTGTTGTGCTGCACTGGAGAGCAGGTTTTCCGCCAGTCCGGGTTCCAGCCCGCCACCGGTTTTGGAATTGACCGCCTGCGACAGTACGTTTTCCAACGCCGGGTCCAGCGTCATCAAGGGCAATTCGGTTTCGCCGGGGAACAGTTGCTGCACGATCACCCGTGCCAGCGCAGTGCGCACCGCCGAGGTCAGGTCGTCCACATCCTGGGTGGTGCTGATATGGTCGGCCAGCGTTTCCAGAATGGTGCGGAAGTCGCGGATATGAATGCCATCGGTAAGCAGCTGCTGCAATACCTTCTGCAAAATGCCGATGGGAATAATCTTGGGTACCAGGTCTTCCACCAGCTTGGGCGACTCCTTGGCCTGGTGGTCGATCAGCGCCTGGACTTCCTCGCGGCCCAGCAGTTCTGCTGCGTGGGTTTGCAGCAGGTTGGAAATATGCGTGGCCACCACGGTGCTGGAATCCACCACGGTGTAGCCCATTTGCTGGGCTTCCTCGCGCCGGGCGGCATCTATCCATACTGCGGGCAGGCCGAAGGCCGGGTCGGTGGTGGGAGTGCCGGGCATGGTGCCATTCACCCGGCCCGGGTTGATGGCCAGGTACTGGCCGATATAGGCCTCGCCCTGACCGACTTCCACGCCTTTGAGCAGGATGCGGTAGGCGTTGGGCTTGATTTCCAGATTGTCGCGAATGTGTACCGCAGGCACTAGAAAGCCCAGTTCCTGGGCGATTTTCTTGCGGATGCCGCGAATACGGCGCAGCAATTCGCCGTCCTGGGTGCGGTCTACCAGCGGAATCAGGCGGTAGCCTACTTCAAGCCCCAGTGCATCCACATGCTGCACGTCGTTCCAGCTGACTTCGGCCATGGGCTGGTCGGGCGGCGCGGCGGCCTGCGCCTGCTGCTGGCTGGCTTGCACGGCAGCGGCTTTTTCCTTCTTGTCCATGGTCCAGCCCAGAAAGCCCAGCAGGCTGGCAATCAGCAGGAAGGAGAAGTGCGGCATATTGGGAATCAGGCCGATCATGCCAATGACCGCCGCGGTGATGTACAGCACCTGCGGCTTGGCAAACAGCTGGCCGAAGAACTGCTCCGACATGTCCTTGTCGGTGCCCACGCGCGACACCACGATACCGGCGGCGGTGGAGATGATCAGCGCCGGAATCTGGGCAACCAGTCCGTCACCGATGGTGAGCAGGGTGTACGTCTTGGCTGCGGTGCCTGCGTCCAGATCGTGCTGCACCACGCCCACGATCAGGCCGCCGACAATATTGATGATGATGATCATGATGCCGGCCATGGCATCGCCGCGCACGAATTTGGAAGCACCGTCCATGGAGCCGAAGAAGTTTGCTTCCTCCGCAATGGTGGAGCGGCGCTTGCGTGCTTCGTCTTCGCCGATCAGGCCGGCGTTCAGGTCGGCGTCAATCGCCATCTGTTTGCCGGGCATGGCATCCAGGGTGAAGCGGGCCGACACTTCGGCAATCCGCCCGGCACCTTTGGTGATCACCACGAAGTTGATGATGGTAATGATGACAAATACCACGATACCGATGGCAACGTTGTCGCCGATCAGGAAGTGGGCAAAGGATTCAATCACCTTGCCGGCAGCATCCGGGCCGCTGTGGCCTTCCAGCAGGATCACCCGGCTGGACGCCACGTTCAGCGACAGGCGCAGCAGGGTGGTCACCAGCAGCACCGAGGGAAAGGAGGAAAAGTCCAGCGGCTTGCGGACATTGATGCCCACCAGCAGCACGATCACCGACACCGCAATGTTGAAGGTAAAGAACATGTCCAGCAGCACCGGCGGCAACGGCAATACCATCATCGACAAAATGAGGATGATGAGAATAGGGCCGGCCAGCTTGGTGACGTTGAACTGCTTCAACTGGGTGAGGAAATTATCCATCCGTAATTATGGTCTCGCTTTCGGGGCCGCATCTTGCTGGCGTTTGCTTTCCGGGTCAAGGTCAGCCGGGACATCCAGCTGGTCCGGGAAAACCGGTGCCAGCCCGCCATTGTACTCGTAGGCTTTCAACTGGTAGACATAGGCCAGGATCTGCGCTGCCGCAGTATACAGCCTGGCGGGGATTTCCCGTCCCAATTCGCCATGGAAATACAGCGCCCGGGCAAAGCTGGGTGAACGCATCACCGTCACTTTGTGCTCCTTGCCGGTGGCGATGATCTTTTCTGCCAGCTTCAGCGTGCCCATGGCCACGATTTCCGGCGCCTGCATGCCTTCCTCGTATTTCAGCGCTACCGCATAGTGGGTAGGGTTGGTCACAATCACGTTGGCCTTGGGGATTTCCTGCATCATGCGTTTGCGTGCGGCTTCGCGCTGCAACTGGCGAATGCGGCCCTTGACCTCGGGCGAGCCTTCCATTTCCTTGTATTCCTGCTTGATCTCTTCCTTGGTCATGCGCAGTTGCTTGTGGTAGTTCCACAGCTGGAATGGCACGTCGATCACCACCAGCATCAGCATGGCGGCGGTGACGATGAAAAAGGTGGTGATCAGCATGTCGGTCATCTTGAGGATGCCCGCTTCCAGCGGCATGGTGAGCAAACCCAGGATGTCGGTGCGCTCGCGCCAGATGATCCACACGGCCACACCGCCAATCAGCATGCTCTTGAGAATGGCCTTCAGGCCTTCGGTGGCGGAATTGAGCGAGAAGATGCGCTTGATGCCGCTGGCCGGGTTCAGCTTGGTCAGCTTGGGTTCCAGCGGTGCCAGGGTGAAGTTCCAGCCGCCGATCAGGATGGGCGTGGCCACCGCCACGATGGCCAGGCCGCCAAAAATGGGCAGCAACTGCCACAGCATGCCGAACATGGCTTCCTTGAAGCGGATGATGGCCGGCTCGGCCTGGGCTACCGTGTGCTGATCAAAAATCAGCAGCTGCTTCATCATGACCATGATGGCCGTGCCCAGCTTGCCTCCCAGCGTCATCAGCAGGGCGACTCCGGTCATGGTGACGGCGAAGGTGGACAATTCCCGCGAGCGCGGAATATTGCCATCATCCCGCGCGGTTTGCAGCCGTTTGGCTGACGCGGGTTCGGTCCGTTCGAGATCGGAATCTTCTGCCATTGAGCCCCTGTTTTCTGACGTTGTATTTTAAAGCGGATGGTAGCGTATGCCGGGGGCGGCAGGCCAGCCCCTTTTGCCATATGGGTATTGGCTTTGCCGCTGGGAAGGGCTGTGCTGTGCAGCGCCAGCTCAGGTACAATCCGCAGATTGAACTTGATGGATGGCAGCATGAAACAGTACCTCGACCTGATGCGCCATGTGCTGGAACATGGCCATGACAAGTCCGACCGCACCGGCACCGGCACCCGCTCGGTGTTTGGCTACCAGATGCGCTTCGACCTGCAACAGGGATTTCCGCTGGTCACCACCAAAAAATGCCACCTGCGTTCCATCATTCACGAATTGCTGTGGTTTCTGACTGGCGATACCAATATCCGTTATCTGAAGGAAAACGGGGTTTCCATCTGGGATGAATGGGCCGATGAAAACGGGGATCTTGGCCCGGTGTACGGTTACCAATGGCGTAGCTGGCCCGCTCCGGATGGCCGCCATATCGACCAGATCAGCAATGTGGTGGAGATGATCAAGCGCAATCCCGATTCGCGCCGCCTGATCGTGTCGGCCTGGAACCCGGCGCTGGTGGACGAAATGGCACTGCCGCCTTGCCACAGCCTGTTCCAGTTTTATGTGGCGGACGGCAAATTGTCCTGCCAGCTGTATCAGCGCTCGGCCGATATTTTCCTGGGCGTGCCCTTCAATATTGCCTCTTATGCCTTGCTCACCATGATGGTGGCACAGGTGTGCGGCCTCAAGCCCGGTGATTTCGTGCATACGCTGGGTGATGCCCACCTGTACAGCAACCACCTGGAGCAGACCCGTCTGCAACTGAGCCGCGAACCACGTCCGCTGCCGCAGATGAAGATCAACCCGGCCGTGACCGACCTGTTTGCCTTCACCTTCGATGACTTCACGCTGGAAGGTTACGACCCGCATCCGCACATCAAGGGAGCTGTAGCCGTATGAGCAAGCCTGTACTGACCCTGGTGGCAGCCAAGGCCCGCAACGGCGTGATCGGCATCAACAACACCTTGCCCTGGCATTTGCCGGAAGACCTCAAGCACTTCAAGGCGGTGACCCTGGGCAAGCCGGTGCTGATGGGCCGCAAAACCTACGACTCCATCGGACGCCCTTTGCCAGGGCGGCGCAATATCGTCATCACCCGCCAGTCAGACTGGCAGGCCGATGGCGTTGAGGTGGCGCATTCGCTGGAACAGGCGCTGGAAATGGCCGATGGTGTGGCGGAAGTCTGCCTGATTGGCGGTGCTGATTTGTATCGTCAGGCGATGGCATTGGCAGATGCATTGCGGCTGACCGAGATTGATGCCGATTTTGATGGCGACGCCTGTTTCCCGGAGGTGAGCACGGCTGATTGGCAGGAAGTGGCGCGTAGCAGTTTCACCAGCGACAAGGGGCTGCAGTATGCCTTTGTCGATTACCAGCGCAAGCCGGGCTGAATGGTAGCCATGCCAAGCAAAAGGCCGCTCGGTGAGCGGCCTTTGTTATTTATAAGTTGAGCAGTGTTCAGGAAGTGCTACCAGCAAGCGCCTCTGCAGATTGCTGGGCCAGCTTGCTGTAGTCCTGGCCGAATTCAGCCACCATGATGCGCAGGCGGGTGGTGTCACGGGCAATGATGGTCTTGAGCAGGTCATCCAGAAACTGCTGGGTGCGATCCATCTGCGAACGACCGGCGCGCAGGATGGCATACAGGCAGCGCTGAGTGAGCGGCAGCAAGTCTTGCAAGGTGGCGCTCATGTAGCGATTGCTGGAGAAGTCGTACAGCGCGCGCAAGAATTCCACGCCGCAATCGAAGTAGGCTGGCATGTCATCCTTGCGATGGCATTCGTCCAGCGTGGACATCAACTCGAAAAAACGGGCCAGGTCGTCGTTTTTCCAGTTGCTGGCCAGATTGCATACCACGCGGTCCAGCAACATGAACCACAGTTCGAAAAAGTCGCGCACGTCGTTGCTGGAAATGCTGGACACCATGGCACCGCGCCGCGGGTAGATTTCCACCAGGTGACGGCGTTGCAGGATCAGCAGCGCTTCGCGCACCGAGCCACGGCTGACTTCCAGCTCGGCAGCAATCCGCAATTCCTGAATCCGTTCTCCCGGTGCCATTTCACCCTGGATGATTTTTTTACCGAGGTATTGGGCGATTTGCTCGGTGAGCGAATCGTTCGCCTTGAACGTCATCAGTGTCTCCATTATCGAATATTATTATTTTCATATATATTGGCTGATTCGGCAATTGGAATGTGGAATTGTCGGGCAGTCGGTCTGTTGCCTTGCTGGGAGTGTGCCATGACAACTGTTGCATTTTGTCGCGCATCCAGTCCGGTATCAGGGAAATCCCTTGTACAGTTTTCTGTTTTGGTTTTATTATTCGAACGCTTGTTTGAAAATCGCTGACACGAGGAATGGGGCTTTCAAACGCGTACTTGGGCAGGCAGTGCCACGTGTGTGCGGCAATGTGTGTTCTCGTAATCTAGCGGGTTGTTTACCGGTCCTGGACCGGGGGATGATTGGGGCCTTCGCTGCGGCGAAGGCCTTTTTTTATGGCCTGCCTCCTGGCGCTGTGCTTCAGGCAAAAGAAAACCCCTGCCGGCATGAAGCAGGGCAGGGGTGCGCTAATCTGCTGTAACAGCGCGGATTACGCGATGGCGCGGCGAGTGGCCATCAGGTAGTTCACCTGGGTGTCATCTCCCAGCGCATAGATGCGGGTGAGCGGGTTGTAGCTCATGCCGCTGACGTTGCTGATTTCCAGCCCGGCATTGCGCGCCATGCGCGACAGCTCGGACGGCTTGAGGAAACGCGCATATTCATGCGTGCCGCGCGGCAGCATGTTGAGCACGTATTCAGCACCGACTACCGCCAGCAGGTAAGCCTTGGCATTGCGGTTGAGGGTGGAAAAAAACACCCAGCCACCCGGTTTCACCAGGCGGGCACAGCTGCGTACCACGCTTTCCGGGTCCGGCACGTGTTCCAGCATTTCCATGCAGGTCACCACATCAAAACTGCCGGGCGCTTCGTCGGCCAGATCCTCCACTGCAACACAGCGGTATTCGACGCTGACACCGGATTCCAGACTGTGCAGCTGGGCCACTTTCAAGGACTTCCTGGCCAGGTCGATACCAGTCACCTGCGCGCCGCGCTGTGCCATGCTCTCGGCCAGAATGCCGCCGCCACAGCCCACGTCCAGGACTTTCAGGTCCTTGATGCCGGCAAAGTCATCGATATAGTCCAGTCGCAGCGGGTTGATTTCATGCAGCGGCTTGAATTCGCTGTCCTTGTCCCACCACTTGTGGGCCAGCTGACTGAATTTGTCGATTTCCAGATCGTCTACATTGCTCATTGCTTACCTCGCCAGAATACGTTTGCGCCAGTCTTCACCGCGCGCCTTGAGATCTGCTTCGTCCAGGGTGGTCAGCTGACGCTGGGCGAGCAGGGCACGGCCCTTGACCCAGACGTGGCTGACCTGTTCGCGCCCGGCGGCATAGACAACATGCGATACCGGGTCGAAAGCCGGCGCGGTTTCCAGTGCCGACAGGTCGATGGCAATCAGGTCGGCCTGTTTGCCCTGTTTGACCGAACCCACCTTGTCGGCAATGCCCAGTGCCTTGGCACCATTAAGGGTAGCCATGCGGATGGCGGTGGCGGCCGGCACTGCGGTCGGGTCCAGCGTACCTACCTTGGCCAGCAGGGCGGCCAGACGGGTTTCGGACAGCATGTCCAGCTTGTTGTTGGAGGCAGCGCCATCGGTGCCGATGCCAACATTGACGCCAGCTGCCAGCAATGCCGGAACCGGGGCAATGCCGGAGGCCAGCTTCATGTTGGACGCCGGGTTGTGGGCAATGGAAATGCCATGACGTGCGGCGGCTTCAATTTCTGCGCTGTCCAGATGCACCATGTGTGCGGCAATCAGTCGCGGAGTGAGCAAGCCCAGTTTGGCCAGACGGGCCAGCGGACGTTGCTGGTGTTCTGTCACGCTGCCGGCCACTTCGTCGGCGGTTTCGTGGATGTGGCAGTGAATCAGCATGTCTTCACGCTCGGCCAGCTCCACCACCTGGCGGAAAGTGTTGTCGGACACGGTATACGGTGCGTGCGGGGCAAGGGTGAAGGTAATCAGCTCTTCGCCCAGGAAGGCCTTGCGTTCTTCCATGCCCTTGCTGATGTATTCCCCGGCGTTGCTGCCGTAGTTGGTGGGGAACTCCAGGATGGAACAGCCTACAAAGGTTCGCATACCGGAAGCCAGGCCGGCGCGGGCCATGGCGTCATGGTAGAAGTACATGTCGTTGATGGTGGTGGTGCCACCGCGAATCATCTCCGCCATGGCCAGGCTGGCGCCATCGAATACGAAGTCATCGCGCACATGTTTGCCTTCTGCCGGCCAGATGTGGTTGTTCAGCCAGTCCATCAGTGCCTTGTCGTCGGCCATGCCGCGCAACAATGTCATGGCGGAGTGGCCGTGCAGGTTGATCAGACCGGGCATCAGCACATGGTTGTCCAGCGTGATGGTTTCATCCGCTTGCAGGCCGCCACACTGGGCGATCGGCAGGATCTGGGCTATGCTGCCATCCTTGATGGCAATGGCATGGTTTTCCAGAACCTCGCCATCGTTTTCTACGGTAATGATCCAGCGTGCTGAAATAATAGTGTCATAGTGCATGTGTGACATCAGGCCAATCCTGCAGAATTCGGAATGGCTTGGATTGTAGGCTGCTGCCATGGGCATGGCAAATTGACCATGGGCTGTCTCGCTGCGTTGCAGAAACTGTCGTTGTGCAGAAAAAATCGCTTATAACGGAATCAGGTCTGACTTATCATGCGTGCATTCCCCGCATGCTTTGTCATCATTAGTTTTTTGCATCATTGAATGTTTGAATATTGCCGGCGGATGTTCCGCGCCATTAACGCATTTTGATTATCAAGACCAATGGCATCCCAAGAAGATAAAAACCCTGTCACCTCCAGTTTGTCACTGCGCGCGGTCTTTTTGATCGCCGTGGTACTCGGCTTGCTCATTCCCGCATCCATCATCAGTTATCTGAGTATCAACATTCAGCGCGATAACCTGACGGCACAACTGGAAACCGACGAAAAGCGCTTGCTGGACATTGTTGCGCTGGGCATGCAGGAGCCATTGTGGAACCTGAGCCGCCAGGCCGGCAGCCCGTTGATTTCCTCGGTGATGGAGGATGCACGGGTGGTGTCCATCCGCGTGACCGATACCCAGTCCAACCAGGTATTCCTGTCCGCCTTGCGCAGCGAGCGCCGCGTGGGCGGCGTGTCTTTCGTGCAGAAGCCGGTGATTTACCGTGGCGAGGAAATCGGCCAGGTGACGCTGGAATTCGATACCGAACATCTGGCCAATGCCCTGCACAACCAGGTCAAGAACATCCTGCTGATTCTGGTGGCGCAGCTGGTGCTGTCCATCCTGCTGATAATGAGTATTTTGCATTCCCGCTTCCTGCGCCCGATGCACAGCCTGACCGAGCAGGCTACCCAGCTGGCCGAGCTCAAGCTGGAGTCGCCATTCTACTGGGCAAGGCGTGATGAAATCGGCAAGCTGGGCAAGCATCTGGAATGGACCCGCTCTGAACTCAAGCGCCTGATTGACGAGCTGCGTGCCAAGACGCTGGCGCTGGAGGCCGACATTTCGCGCCGCCGTGAAGTGGAAGATGCGCTGCGTCGCTCGGAAAACAAATACCGCGAGCTGTTCTGGTCCAACCTGGACGGTATCGTCATCAGTTCGCTGGACGGCCAGGTGATGGATGCCAACCCGGCCTTCCTCAATCTGATGTGCTACAACCTGGACCAGCTCAAGCAGCAGAACTTCTGGTCGCTGGTGGGGCAGGAGAGCGAAGCGCTGGAGCGTTTCAATCTGGACAACAAGGTATTGCGTTTCGGTTATTGCGACGAATTCGAAGCGGTGTACATGAACCGCTTTGGCAACCATGTGCCGGTCAGCGTCAAAACGGTGGCCATGCGTGACGCCTTCGGCCGCATCAATGCGGTGTGGCGCATGGTGCGCGACATTTCGGAAAAGCGCGCAGCGGAAGAACGGGTGCAACTGGCGGCCAAGGTGTTCGAGAACACCGTGGAGGGCATCATGATCACCGACAGCGAAAAACGCATTCGCAGCGTCAACAAGGCCTTTACCGAAATCACCGGTTATTCGCAGCAGGAAGTACTGGGTCAGAAAACCAGCATCCTGTCCTCCGGCCGTCATGATGATGCCTTCTACACCACCATGTGGCAGGCCATTGATAATCAGGGCTCATGGCAGGGTGAAATCTGGAATCGCCGCAAGAATGGTGAAATCTATCCGGAATGGCTGGCCATCAATGCCGTGCGTAACCCCTTGTCGGAAATCACGCACTATGTGGCCATTTTCAGTGATCTGACCGAACGCAAGGCAGCAGACGAGCGCATTCAGTTCCTGGCGCACTTCGACGTGCTCACCAGCCTGCCCAATCGTGCGCACATGCACGACCGGGTGGAGCTGGCCATTCATAATGCCTGCCGCGACAACGAGCAGATGGCCTTGCTGCTGCTGGACCTGGACCGCTTCAAGACCGTCAACGAGTCGCTGGGGCATTCTGCCGGGGACATCCTGTTGCAGGTGGCGGCCGACCGCATCAAGTCTTCCCTGGCGGCGGGCGAGACGGTGGCGCGTCAGGGCGGGGACGAGTTCATCATCCTGCTGCCAGCCATTTCCGACCCCAGCGAGGCGGCACTGGCAGCCGAGCGTATCCGTGAATCGTTTGGTGCCTCGATCGAACTGCACAATCACACCATCACCATCACGCCTTCCATCGGGATTAGCGTGTACCCGGACGATGGCCGCGACTTTGAAACCCTGGTGCGCAATGCCGATGCGGCGATGTACCACGCCAAGTCGTCCGGTCGCAACAGCTACAAGTTCTACACTGCCGACCTCAATGCTCGCGCGCGCGAGATTCTGGCCATTGAAAGCCAGCTGCGCTTTGCGCTGGAGCGTAACGAGTTCATCCTGCATTACCAGCCACAGGTCGCCATGGCCGATGGCCGCATTACCGGTGCCGAGGCGCTGATCCGCTGGAATCACCCGTCACTGGGTATTCTTGGCCCGGCACGCTTCATCGAGGTGGCCGAGGAGCGTGGCTTCATCGTGCAGATTGGTAACTGGGTGATTCGCGAAGCCTGCCGTCAACTGGCGCTGTGGCATGACCAGGGCCTGCCCAAGATGTCGCTGGCCATCAATCTGTCCGCCTTGCAGTTCCGCCAGCAGGATCTGGCCGAGGTACTGGAGAAGGCGCTCAGCAGCCATGGCCTGTCTGCCGACATGCTGGATGTGGAAGTGACCGAAAGCGTCATCATGGAAGACGTCACCAGTACCTTGCAGGCCATCGACAGCATCAAGGGCATGGGTTTGCAGCTGTCGATTGATGACTTTGGTACCGGCTATTCCAGCCTGTCTTACCTCAAGCGCTTCAAGGCCGACAAGCTGAAGATCGACCGCTCCTTCGTGCGCGACATCCCGAATGATCTGGACGACTCGGCCATTGCCCGTGCCATCATCAATATGGCCAAGAACCTGAACATGCAGGTGGTGGCTGAAGGAGTGGAAACGATAGACCAGTGGCACTTCCTGAAACAGGAAGGCTGTGACCTGATTCAGGGCTATCTGCTGGCCAAACCGATGCCGCCAGAAGAGTTTGCCGGCTTGCTGGCCAAGGGAACGTTGCTGCCGGGCGAGTAAGCCTGCCTGCAGTTGTGATAAAAAAACCGCAAGGAATGTTCCTTGCGGTTTTTTCATTGCCTCTTAGAAGGCGTAACCGATGCCCACGCGGTAGATGGAGTTCTTGGTTGTGCTGTTGGGCTCGTAATAGCCATAGCTGCTCAGATCGCTGATGCCATACGAGTAGCTTTCGTGGCTGTAGCTGATCTTGCCATGGAAGCGCTGGCTGAAAGCATAATCGGCGCCTACACCGTAGCGCTTGAAGGAGGAGTTGCCCAGCGTGGCTTCTGGCAGCGTGTAGCTATTGGTGCTGATTTTCGACTGGAAGGTACGGCCATAAAACAGATCCGCATTCAGGACCAGCTTGCTGACCGGTGCCACCTGCAACAGCATGCCCAGTCCACCGTAGTTATGGCTGTAGGTTTCATCCTGGGTGGCAGACAAGCCACGTTCCCAGCGGTGGTGACCCAGTTCGACATAGGGGGTCAGCATGGTCTGCCTGGACAGACTGAAGCCCTTGCCGTAGCGGGCGCTGTAGTTGTAGATGTGAGCCGTGCTGCTTGATTTGAGCGAACCGTAACCGCCATTACTGTGCTGGAGGGATCCCACATAGTCGGTGTTGCCGTTGCTGTAATTGAAGTCGAACTGCAGGTAATCATTCCCCAGCGCCCAGTCAGACATGGATGTGGCGCTCAGGCCAAAACCGGGGATATTGCCGTTTTCGGTATCTGCGAGTCCCGGAGCAGAGCCATGGCTGCCGCCTGTTTCCGCATAGTCCATTTTGGTGTTTTGCAGATAGAGGCTGTACTGGTTATTGGCCGCGAGAATGTCGGTATTGCCCGTCAAACTTTTGGCGGCAAATGCCGGGGTGATCAGACAGACGGCAGAACAGGCAGCAAGGGTAGTGTGCAGAATGCGCATACGGATGATTCACTTTCGGAGTTGGCTTGATTTCTGGATCGGCATTGTAAAAACCAATGACATGCACAAGAAAGCAGTGTCTGGTCAGGCTTTATTGTGAATTGACATGCATAACATTGGTTTTTAAACCAATGGCATTTTATGTTGATTGCCATGGTCTATTCAATTGTTACGATCCAATTTGCACAAATAAAAAAATGGCCTTGTCGGATAACAAGGCCATTTGCACTTTCTGCAGGGCTAAGACTGCTTATTCGGGGCGCATCTGCGGGAACAGGATAACGTCGCGAATGGACGGGGCGTCGGTCAGCAGCATCACCAGACGGTCGATGCCGATGCCGCAGCCACCAGTCGGCGGCAGGCCGTATTCCATGGCGCGGATGTAGTCGGCGTCATAGTGCATGGCTTCGTCGTCACCGGCGTCCTTCTGGGCCACCTGGGACATGAAGCGGGCGGCCTGGTCTTCCGGATCGTTCAACTCGGAGTAACCGTTGGCGTGCTCGCGGCCCACGATGAACAGTTCGAAGCGTTCGGTAATGGACGGGTCAGCATCGGAACCACGGGCCAGAGGGGACACTTCCACCGGGTAGTCGATGATGAAGGTCGGGTTCCACAGCAGGCCTTCGGCACATTCCTCGAACAGGGCCAGTTGCAGGCTGCCCAGGCCCGGTGCCGGCGGCAGCTTGCCACCCAGGCGCTTGATTTCGCTGGCAACCCAGGCGGCATCAGCCAGTTGTTCGTCGGTGTACTGCGGGTTGTAGTGCTTGATGGCACCAACAATGGTGAAGCGGTCGAACGGTTTGCCCAGTTCCACTTCCTTGCCGTTGTAGCTGATGGTGGTGCTGCCACACACGGTTTCGGCACAGCGACGGATGATGTTTTCGGTCATCTCCATCATGCGTTGGTAGTCGCTGTAGGCTTCGTAAAACTCGATCATGGTGAACTCGGGGTTGTGGCGTGTGCTCATCCCCTCGTTACGGAAGTTGCGGTTGATCTCGAACACGCGTTCCAGACCACCAACCACCAGACGTTTCAGATACAGTTCCGGCGCAATGCGCAGGTAGAGCGGCATGTCCAGCGCGTTGTGGTGAGTCACGAAGGGTTTGGCCGTGGCACCGCCCGGGATGGGGTGCATCATCGGGGTTTCCACTTCCAGATAGCCTTCGCTCACCATCACGTCGCGGATCTTCTGCACGATCTGCGAGCGCTTGATGAAGGTGGTGCGGCTTTCTTCGCTCATGATCAGGTCGGCGTAGCGCTGACGGTACTTTTGTTCCTGATCGGTCATGCCGTGGAATTTTTCCGGCAGCGGGCGGATGTTCTTGGACAGCAGGCGCACTTCGCTGGCCTTGACGGTCAACTCGCCGGTCTTTGTCTTGAACAGCTCGCCACGGATGGCGATGATGTCACCCAGGTCAAAGTGCTTGAACTCGGCGTGGGCTTCTTCACCGACACCGTCGTTGGCGATGTAAGCCTGGATGCGACCGCTGCCATCCTGCAGGGTGGCAAAGCTGGCCTTGCCCATGACGCGCTTGAGCATCATGCGGCCGGCAACGGCAACCTCGATCTTCTCGGCTTCCAGAGCTTCCTTGTCTTTACCCGCGTGTTTTTCCTGAAGATCCTTGGCAAAGTGGCTGCGTTTGAAATCGTTGGGGAAAGCGACGCGTTTTTCGCGGATGCTCTTCAGCTTCTGGCGGCGTTCCGCCATGATCTGGTTTTCGTCCTGACTCAGGGATGATGCTTGTTCACGTTCAGACATGATGACTCCGTTGACTACTGCGGTAAGGGCGGGGGGCCATTCCCCCGCCAGGCCTCATCGGCCAACAATTAAGGTTTTACGCTGCTGTAATGCAGGCCGGCAGCGCGTGCCGGCCCGGACGTTTACACGCCCTGTTTCAGACTGGCTTCAATAAAGCCGTCGAGGTCGCCATCCATGACGCCCTTGATATTGCCCACTTCATGGCTGGTACGCAGGTCCTTGATGCGGGACTGGTCAAACACGTAGGAGCGGATCTGGTGACCCCAGCCCACATCGGTCTTGGTGTCTTCCAGCGCCTGCTTGGCCTCGTTGCGCTTTTTCAGTTCCAGCTCGTACAGCTTGGCACGCAGCATCTGCATGGCTTCGTCGCGGTTGCGGTGCTGCGAGCGGTCGTTCTGGCACTGCACCACGGTATTGGTGGGCAAGTGGGTGATACGTACGGCCGAGTCGGTCTTGTTAATGTGCTGACCACCGGCACCGGAGGCGCGGTAGGTGTCGATACGCAAATCAGCCGGGTTGATGTCGATCTCGAAGCTGTCGTCCACTTCCGGGTAGACGAATACCGAGGAGAACGAGGTGTGGCGACGGGCGTTGGAGTCAAACGGCGACACACGTACCAGGCGGTGAACGCCCACTTCGGTACGCAGCAGACCGTAGGCGTATTCGCCTTCAATCTTCAGCGTGGCACTGCTGATGCCGGCCACTTCGCCTTCGGATACTTCCAGTACGTCTACCTTGAAGCCCTTGCGTTCGGCATAGCGGGTGTACATGCGCAGCAGCATGCCGGCCCAGTCCTGTGCCTCGGTGCCACCGGCACCGGCCTGGATGTCCAGGAAGCAGTTGTTGGGGTCCATCGGGTCGTGGAACATGCGGCGGAATTCCATCTTGGCCACCTTGGCTTCGACTTCTTCCATGTCGGACTGCACGGCGAGAATGGTTTCGTCATCCTCTTCGCTCTTGCCCATTTCCAGCAGTTCGCGGCCATCGGCAATGCTGGCATTGATGCTGTCCAGCACCAGGACCACGTCTTCCAGTTGCTTGCGTTCGCGGCCCAGTTCCTGGGCGCGCTTGGGGTCGTTCCAGATGTCCGGGTCTTCGGTGAGGCGGCTTACTTCTTCCAGACGGTCTTTTTTACCGTCGTAGTCAAAGATACCCCCGAATATCGGCGGCGCGTTCGGCCAGGTTTTCAATCGTGGCCGCGATCTGGTTCAGGACTTCAACTTCAATCATGCTCTTGCTCCAGTTAGCAGTCTGTATTAGTAAATTCAAATATGCTTGGCGGTATTGATCAAACACAAAAAGCGCACCATGCGGTGCGCTTTTCGCTGATCTGGCTAAGTCTTAGCCAAACAGGTGAGCGACAGCTGCGCGCTCTTCTTCCAGCTCGGCCAGAGTGAAGTTCATGCGTTCGCGGCTGAACTCGTCCACTTCCAGGCCTTGAACGATCTTGTATTCGCCATTTTCGCATACAACCGGGAAGCCGTACATCACGCCTTCCGGAATGCCGTAGGAACCGTCGGACGGAATGCCCATGGTCACCCACTTGCCATTGCTGCCCAGCACCCAGTCGTGGATGTGGTCGATGGCGGCGTTGGCAGCGGAAGCAGCAGAGGACAGGCCACGTGCTTCGATGATGGCGGCACCACGCTTGCCAACGGTCGGCAGGAATACGTCACGGTTCCAGGCTTCGTCGTTGATCATGGCTTTTACCGATTGGCCATCGATGGTGGCGAAGCGGTAGTCGGCGTACATGGTCGGGGAGTGGTTGCCCCATACGGCCAGGTCCTTGATGGCGGAAACCGGCTTGCCAGTCTTGGCAGCGATCTGCGACAGGGCGCGGTTGTGGTCCAGACGCAACATGGCGGTGAAATTTTTCGGGTTCAGGTCCGGAGCGCTCTTCATGGCGATCCAGGCATTGGTGTTGGCCGGGTTGCCAACCACCAGAACGCGGACATTGCGGTCTGCGTGGTCGTTCAGTGCCTTGCCCTGAACGGTGAAGATGGCGCCGTTGGCCTCCAGCAGGTCCTTGCGTTCCATGCCTTTGCTGCGCGGACGCGCGCCCACCAGCAGGGCAACTTGAGCGTCCTTGAAAGCGACGTTCGGATCGTCGGTGGCAACCATGCCGGCCAGCAGCGGGAAGGCACAGTCTTCCAGTTCCATCATCACGCCCTTAACGGCGGTCTGGGCTTGCGGCAGGTCGAGCAGTTGCAGGATGACCGGCTGGTCTTTGCCCAGCATTTCACCACTGGCGATACGGAACAGCAGGCTGTAGCCAATCTGACCAGCAGCGCCGGTAACGGCAACGCGAACGGGAGCTTTCATTGGTGGACTCTCCTTTAGATATCCGAGACTGTCTCAAATAGCAGATGTTGCTCTGCACTATAAGTGTGAAGCGAGTGTATCACGGAGTGTAGACCATGTGGGGCTGGAATCCCCATCAGAAATTCTGATATGCTGGTTTTACTCTTGTGTCTTATATAAGACATCCCTTTACGCTTGATTTGTTTGATGATACAAAGCCACTACATGATTGCAAATGCCCCACGTCGACAGCCGCTGTATGTGCAGATCAAGCAGTTTTTACTGCGTCGTATCGCCGAAGGCGAGTGGCTGGAGCATGATGCCTTGCCCAGTGAGTGGGATCTGGCTGATGAGATGTCCGTCAGCCAGGGAACGGTCCGCAAGGCGCTGAGCGAGTTGGTGGCCGATGGCCTGCTTTACCGCCAGCAAGGCAAGGGGACATTTGTTGCTCCGGTGCTCAGTGACTGGGGTAATGCCTTGCTGCAGTCGCCCGGTGTGTTTGACGAAGTGCCGGACCGGCTCAGTTGCGAGTTTCTGGCCATCTCCAGGATGAATGCCAGCGATGACATGGCGGTGGCCTTGCAGTTGCGTCGGCATGCGCCGATGTTCCGGGTGCGCCAGTTGTGGCGCGGGCAGGGCAGACCAGTGGCGCTGGATGAGGCTTATCTGCCTGCCGAACGCTTCGATGGCATGGAAGCGCGCTGGTTCAGGTCCGGTGTTGGTGTGTATGCCACCTTGCAGCAGCGCTTCGGGGTAAGAGTGGTTGAGCGTCGTGAGCAATACCGTGCAGTGATGCTGCCGCGTGAGGATGCCAGCCTGCTTGGCCTGTCCGGGGCGGCACTGGAAGAGCCGGTGTTGAGTATGCTTAGACTGACCTTTTCGTCAGTTGGAGAGAGGGTTGAATGGCGGCAGCGCTACTGCCTGAGTCGGGACCTGGCGCTGCTGCAAAAGGGCTGCTGATGTCGCCTGCCGGCATGCAAATGTCGCTTGTCAGGCAAAAAACGGTCAGTAGCCGGGTGATTTTTGCTAGAATTTCCAGATCATATTGCCCTGCAGCATCGGGCAGCATGATGTTTAAGTATTGAAGGGGACCGCCCGGTTTCTACAAGGGCGGACCTTTCAGGCGGGCTTCCAGACAGGGGCCCGGAGATAACCACTTGGTTCAAATACATCCAAGGAAGCCATATGCAGAAGCAACGACCGAAGCACCTGGATCTGGCCACGATCAGACTACCCATCCCGGGCATCGTCTCGATCTTGCACCGGGTCAGTGGTGTGGCGCTCTTCTTTTCCCTCCCGCTGTTGATCTACCTCCTACATGGTTCGCTCAGTTCAGCAGAGTCCTTTGAAACCTACCGTGCCGTAGTCGCGCACCCGCTGATGAAGATCATCCTCATCGGCTTGCTGTGGGCCTACATGCATCACTTCTGTGCCGGTATCCGTTTCCTGTTCCTGGATATCCATAAGGGTCTGGAACTGCAAACCGCTCGCGCTACCGCCAAGACTGTTGTGGTAGTGAGCCTGGCTCTGACTCTGATTCTGGGAGTAGCACTATGGTAAACCGCTCTGTCATCGGCGCTCACTACGGTTTGCGCGACTGGGTCATGCAGCGCGTGACGGCCACCATCATGGTGATCTATACCGTAGCTCTGGCACTGTTCCTGCTGACCATGCCGTCCAGCTATGCCGGCTGGAAAGACTTCTTCGCGCAAACCTGGGTGCAGGTACTGACCCAGACCACCTTGCTGGCAGTGTTCCTGCACGTATGGGTTGGTATCCGCGATGTGTGGATGGACTACATCAAGCCGACCGGCCTGCGCCTGGCGCTGCATGCCTTCACCATCGTGTGGCTGGTGTCCTGTTTCATCTATTCCGTTAAAGTTGTCTGGGGGCTGTAATGGGCGTACCTGTTCGTCATTTTGATGCAGTAATCGTTGGCGCAGGTGGTGCCGGCATGCGTGCCGCCCTGCAGCTGTCCGAAGCTGGCCTGAAGACTGCCGTTCTGTCCAAGGTATTTCCCACCCGCTCGCATACCGTAGCGGCGCAGGGCGGTGTGTCCGCCTCTCTGGGTAACTCCGAGGAAGATCACTGGACCTGGCACATGTACGACACCGTAAAGGGTTCGGACTGGCTGGGCGACCAGGATGCCATCGAATTCATGTGCCGCGAGGCACCTAAGGTGGTAACCGAGCTGGAACACTACGGCATGCCGTTCGACCGTAACGCTGATGGCACCATCTACCAGCGTCCGTTCGGCGGTCACATGTCCAACTTCGGTGAAAAGCCGGTGCGTCGCGCCTGTGCTGCCGCCGACCGTACCGGTCATGCCATGCTGCACGCGCTGTACCAGCGCAATGTCCGTGCCAATACCCACTTCTTTGTGGAATGGATGGCGCTGGACCTGGTTCGTGATGCCGACGGCAATGTGCAAGGTGTTGTTGCCATGGAAATGGAAACCTCGGAAATCGTGGTATTCCAGGCCAAGGCCACCCTGTTTGCTACTGGCGGCGCCGGTCGTATCTACGCTTCTTCCACCAATGCTTTCATCAATACCGGTGACGGCCTGGGTATGGCCGCACGCGCCGGCATCCCGCTGGAAGACATGGAATTCTGGCAATTCCACCCCACTGGCGTGGCCGGTGCCGGTGTACTGATTACCGAAGGTGTCCGTGGCGAAGGCGGTATCCTGCGTAACAGCGCAGGTGAACGCTTCATGGAACGCTATGCACCGAATGCCAAGGATCTGGCTTCGCGTGACGTGGTGTCCCGTGCCATGGTGACCGAGATCAACGAAGGCCGTGGTTGCGGCCCGAACAAGGATCACGTGCTGCTGGACATCACTCACCTCGACCCCGAAGTGATCATGTCCAAGCTGCCGGGCATCCGTGAAATCTCCATCAAGTTTGCCGGTGTGGACCCGATCAAGGCCCCGATTCCGGTAGTGCCGACCTGTCACTACCAGATGGGTGGCATTCCCACCAACTACCACGGCGAAGTGGTGGTGGCAGGCAAACCGGTACACGGCTTCTACGCTGCCGGCGAATGTGCCTGCGCCTCGGTGCACGGTGCCAACCGCCTGGGCACCAACTCCCTGCTCGACCTGCTGGTATTCGGCAAGAGCTCGGCCAACTCGATGATCGATTTCATCAAGCAACAGCCGCTGGAACTGCCGCAACTTGCTACTGCCGACGTAGAACGTTCGGTTGCCCGTGTAGAGCGCCTGAACAAGCAGACCAACGGCGTGGCTGTCAACGATGCCCGTACCGCCATGCAGCGCACCATGCAGGCACACTGCGGCGTGTTCCGTTTCAAGGACATGCTGGCACAAGGCGTTGAGAAGATTCTGGAAGTGGAAAAGATGGTTCAACAGACCGAAATTTCCGACAAATCCAGCGTGTTCAACATGGCCCGCATCGAGGCACTGGAGCTGGAAAACCTGATCGAAGTGGCCAAGGCTACCATGATCTCGGCCAATGCCCGTACCGAATCGCGCGGCGCACACGTGCGTGACGATGCACCGGATACACCGGAAACCCCGAACGGCCGTGACGATGCCAACTGGCTGAAGCACACCCTGTGGAGCCGCGAAGGCAACCGTCTGGAATACAAGCCGGTGAACCTGCAGCCGCTGACTGTCGACACCATTGCTCTGAAGACACGTTCCTACTAAGGGCTTGAACAAGATGACTACAGAAACCGTCAAATTCCGCATCTACCGTTACGATCCGGACAAGGATGCCAAGCCCTACATGCAGGACATCAGCGTGGAGCTGGATTCCACCGACCGCAAGTTGCTGGATGCGCTGACCAAGCTGAAGGTGAAGGATGACACCATCACCTTCCGTCGTTCCTGCCGCGAGGGTGTGTGTGGCTCTGACGCCATGAACATCAACGGCAAGAACGGTCTGGCCTGTCTGACCGATTTCCGCGATCTGAAACAGCCGATCGAGCTGCGTCCGCTGCCGGGCCTGCCGGTGGTACGCGACCTGATCGTCGACATGACCCAGTTCTTCAAGCAATACCACTCGATCAAGCCGTACGTGATCAACGACACGCCGCCGCCGGAACGCGAGCGCCTGCAAAGCCCGGAAGACCGTGAAGAACTCAACGGCCTGTACGAGTGCATTCTGTGCGCCTGCTGCTCCACCAGCTGCCCGTCGTTCTGGTGGAACCCGGACAAATTCGTTGGCCCGGCCGGCCTACTCGCAGCCTATCGCTTCATTGCCGATACCCGCGACACCGCCATCAACGAACGTCTGGACAACCTGGAAGATCCGTACCGTCTGTTCCGTTGCCACACCATCATGAACTGTGTCGATGTTTGCCCCAAGGGCCTGAACCCCACCAAGGCAATCGGCAAGATCAAAGACCTGATGGTCAAGCGTGCAGTATGACCGCTTACGATCCGATTGAACTCAAGCGGATCCGTTGGCGGTCCCGCCGGGGCTTGCTGGAGCTGGATCTGGTGCTGGAGCGTTTTTTTGCCCAGCGCTTCGATTCACTCTCCCCGGCGGAGATCGACGCCTACAAGCGTATTCTCGATTTGCCCGACACCGACTTCCTGGATGTGGTGAACGGCAAGGCTGACCTGGACGACCCGGAAGAAGCCGCCATCATCGAGATCCTGCGCTCGGTTTGAGTTGCAGGCTGCAGGGCCCAAAAACGATTACAACACCACAAAACTGACTGGGAGTATTGCTGTGGAAACTAACCGCAAAGTGACGCTCGCTTACAACGAGGGCAAGGACTCACTGGAAATGCCGGTACTGTCCGGCACTCTGGGTCCGGATGTCGTCGATATCCGTGCCTTCTCCAAGACCGGCATGTTCACCTTTGACCCGGGCTTCCTGGCCACCGCCAGCTGTGAGTCCGCCATCACCTTCATCGACGGTGATCTGGGTCAGCTCTACTACCGCGGCTATCCGATCGAGCAGCTGGCTGAAAAGAGCGACTATCTGGAAGTGTGCTACCTGCTGCTGAACGGCGACCTGCCGACCGCAGCCCAGCGCAAGGAATTCGAACGTGGCGTGATGCGCCACAACATGCTGCACGACCAGCTGATGAGCCTGTTCAAGGGCTTCCGTCGTGACGCACACCCGATGGCCGTGATGGTGGGTGTGGTTGGCGCGCTGTCCGCCTTCTACCACGACTCGCTGGACATCACCAATCCGGAACACCGTCGCATCTCTGCCCACCGTCTGGTGGCCAAGCTGCCGACCATCGCCGCACAAGCCTACCGCTACAACAAGGGCCTGCCGTTCTCCTACCCGAAAAACGGCCTGACCTATGCGGAAAACTTCCTGCACATGATGTTCTCCACCCCGTGTGAAGAGTACAAGGTGAACCCGGTTCTGGCCCGCGCGCTGGACCGCATCTTCACCCTGCACGCCGACCACGAGCAGAACGCTTCCACTTCCACCGTCCGTCTGGCTGGCTCCTCCGGTGCCAATCCGTTCGCATGTATCGCTGCCGGTATCGCCTGCCTGTGGGGCCCGTCCCACGGTGGCGCCAACGAAGCCGTACTGAAAATGCTGGACGAAATCGGCAGCGTGGACAACGTGGCCGACTTCATGCAGGGCGTGAAGGACAAGCGCTACAAGCTGATGGGCTTTGGCCACCGCGTGTACAAGAACATGGACCCGCGCGCCGCCATCATGAAGCAGACCTGCGACGAAGTGCTGAACGAACTGGGCCTGCACAACGATCCGAAGTTCAAGCTGGCCATGGCACTGGAAAAGATCGCCCTGGAAGACCCGTACTTCATCGAGCGCAAGCTGTACCCGAACGTCGACTTCTACTCCGGCATCGTGCTGTCTGCCATCGGCATTCCGGTTTCGATGTTCACCCCGATCTTCGCCCTGGCACGTACCGTGGGCTGGATCGCGCACTGGAGCGAGATGATCGCCGACCCGGCCATGAAGATCGGCCGTCCGCGTCAGCTGTACACCGGCGCACCGCGCCGCGACATTGTCGATATCGACAAGCGCTAATCAGGCAGTGACGAGTTGGCCGGACACGTTTCGGCCAACTTTTTACCTTGTCTTACAGAATACAGTCAGCAGTTTAACGACAGACGCCGATAGAGCGCTGCGGAAAAAACGGAGACGGATTTGCCCTGCCAAAGCCCTTCTTGCGTCTTTTCCACAACGCTTTCTCCACGCAGCAATGTAGCCAAACGTAGACACGTACGTAGATAAAACAAAGGGTCGAATAATGATGCAATCCATGTACAGTCATTCCTACCTGTTCGGTGGGAATGCACCGTTCATCGAGGAACTGTACGAACAGTACCTCGCTGATGCGAATTCGGTTCCGGCCGAATGGCGCGACTACTTCGACAAGCTGGCACAGGCACCTGGTGCCGCCGAGCGCGATGTACCGCACATGCCCATCCAGGAATCCTTCATTCAACTGGCCAAGAAACCGGCCAGCGGCCCGCGCAACACCACCGGCGGCGAATGGGAAACCATGCAGAAGCAGGTGGGCGTGCTGAAGCTGATTTCGGCCTACCGCGTACTGGGTTCCCGTCAGGCAAATCTCGACCCGCTCAAGCGTATGGACCAGGCTACCCTGCAAGAGCTGGATCCGCACAAGCACGGCCTGACCGATGCCGACATGGCGGTACAGTTCAATGTGGGTTCGCTGGTGGCACCGCAAAAGCTGCCGCTGTCCGATATCCTGTCGCGTCTGAAACAGACCTACTGCGGCAATATCGGTCTGGAATTCATGCACATCACCAAGTCGGACGAAAAGCACTGGGTACAGAAACGCTTTGAAGGCGATCTGTCCACCCCGCGCTACGATGCCGCCAAGAAAATGCGCATCCTCAAGCAGATCACCGCGGCCGAGACCCTGGAACGCTATCTGCATACCAAATACGTTGGCCAGAAACGCTTCTCGCTGGAAGGTGGCGAATCCACCATTGCTGCGCTGGACCACCTGATCCACAACGCCACTGCGGTTGGCGTGCAGGAACTGATCATCGGCATGGCCCACCGTGGCCGTCTGAATGTACTGGTGAACACCCTGGGCAAGCAGCCGCGTGACCTGTTTGCCGAATTCGAAGGCAAGGCTGCTCAGCAAATGGCCTCCGGTGACGTGAAGTACCACATGGGCTTCTCCTCCGACATCCCCACTGCCAGTGGTCCGATGCATGTGTCACTGGCGTTCAACCCGTCGCACCTGGAAATCGTCAACCCGGTGGTGGAAGGCTCGGTACGTGCCCGTCAGGACCGCCGCAAGGACAGCGAGCGCAAGTGCGCCGTGCCGGTACTGATTCACGGTGACTCCGCCTTTGGCGGCCTGGGTGTCAACCAGGGTACTTTCAACCTGTCGCAAACCCGCGGCTACGGTACCGGTGGCACCATCCACATCGTGATCAACAACCAGGTGGGTTTCACCACCTCGGACACGCGCGACATGCGTTCCACCCTGTACTGTACCGACGTGGCCAAGATGGTTGAAGCACCGATCTTCCACGTCAACGGTGATGATCCGGAAGCTGTCTGCTACGTGATGCAGGCTGCGCTGGACTACCGCATGCAGTTCAACAAGGACGTGGTCATCGATCTGGTCTGCTACCGCAAACTGGGTCACAACGAAGGTGATGATCCCTTCCTGACCCAGCCTATGATGTACAAGAAGATTGCCAAGCATCAGGGCGTACGCGCCATGTATGCCGAGCGTCTGGTACAGGAAGGCGTGCTGAAGGCAGAAGAGGCCGAAGCACTGATCCAGGCCTACCGTGATGCGCTGGACAAGGGCGAGCACGTGGAACAGACCGCGCTCACCAACTACAAGCGCGAACATGCCCTGGACTGGAGCCAGTACATGGGCACCCACTGGGCACACCCGACCGACACTTCGCTGCCGCGCGCTGACATCCAGCGCCTGACCGAGAAGTTCACCACCCTGCCGGAAGGCTTCAAGCTGCATCCCACCGTGCAAAAGGTACTGGCTGCACGCAAGGCCATGGCTGCCGGTGAACAGAATGCCGACTGGGGCATGGCCGAGACCCTGGCCTATGCAAGTCTGGTGACCAATGGTTTCGGTGTACGCCTGTCCGGTGAAGACTCCGGCCGTGGCACCTTCTCCCACCGTCACGCCGTGCTGCACGACCAGAACCGCGAACGCTGGGACCAGGGCTCCTACGTGCCGCTGCGCAATATGTCCGACAACCAGGCCGAATTCCTGGTGATCGACTCCATCCTGAACGAAGAAGCGGTACTGGCCTACGAATACGGCTACGCCTGCTCCGCACCGGATCAGTTGGTGATCTGGGAAGCCCAGTTCGGCGACTTCGCCAACGGCGCCCAGGTGGCGATTGACCAGTTCATTTCCTCCGGCGAAACCAAGTGGGGCCGTCTGTGCGGCCTCACCACCATCCTGCCGCACGGCTACGATGGCCAGGGTCCGGAACACTCCTCTGCCCGTCTGGAACGCTGGCTGCAACTGTGCGCCGAGCACAACATGCAGATCGTGATGCCGTCCGAAGCCAGCCAGATGTTCCACATGCTGCGCCGTCAGGTGCTGCGTCCGTACCGCAAGCCGCTGGTGATCTTCCTGTCCAAGCGCCTGTTGCGTTTCAAGGACTCCATGAGCCCGATCGAAGACTTCACCAACGGCAGCTTCCGCCCGGTGATCGGCGATGCCGTGGTACAGGATCCGAAGAAAGTGAAGCGTGTGGTGCTGTGTGCCGGTCAGGTGTATTACGACCTGGCAGCCGGCCGCAAGGAAAAGGGCCTGGAAGACGAAATCGCCATCGTGCGCATCGAGCAGTTGTATCCCTTCCCGACCGAGCAGGTAGCCGCCGAGCTGGCACGCTTCCCGCAAGCCAAGGAAGTGATGTGGGTGCAGGAAGAGCCGCGTAACCAGGGTGCCTGGTACCAGATCCGCCATCGCCTGGAAGGTCTGTTGATCGGCAAGCAGTTCTTGTCGTTCGCTGGTCGTCCGTCTTCTGCTTCGCCGGCCGTAGGCTACATGAGCAAGCACGTTGCCCAGCTCAAGTCCTTCGTCGAAGAAGCCATGACGATTGCCAAGTAAGTACACGCCAACACAACGATTACACTGACGGGGGCGGCAGGATGACCGCCCCGCTCTGGAGAAGAACATGATTATTGAAGTCAAAGTCCCCCAACTGCCCGAGTCCGTTTCCGAAGCCACGCTGATGAGCTGGCACAAGAAAGCTGGCGATTTCGTCAATCGCGACGAAAACGTCATCGACCTGGAAACCGACAAGGTTGTGCTGGAACTGCCGGCACCGCAGGCTGGCGTGATTGTTGAAATCATCAAACAGGACGGCGCTACCGTGGTTTCCGGTCAGCTGATCGCCCGCATCGATACCGCCGCCAAGGCTGGCGATGCCCCGGCTGCCGTAGCTGCTGCCCCGGCTGCTGCCGCTCCGGCTCCGGTACAGGCTGCTCCGGCTGCTGCACCGGGTGGCGCTGCCATGCCGTCCGCTGCCAAGCTGGCTGCCGAAACCGGCGTGAACCTGGCCAACGTGACCGGCACCGGCCGTGATGGTCGTGTCCTGAAAGAAGACGTACAGGCTGCTGCCGCTGCACCGTCGCAAGCCGGCCCGGTACTGGCGCACGCTGGCAATGCTGGTGCTGCCCTGGCAGCCACCCCGGCTGCCGTGAACGTGGCTGCCGTACTGGGCGACCGTCCGGAACAGAGCGTGCCGATGTCCCGCCTGCGTCAGCGCGTGGCAGAGCGTCTGGTGATGAGCCAGCAGACCAACGCCATCCTCACCACCTTCAACGAAGTGAACATGAAGCCGCTGATGGATCTGCGCGCGCGCTACAAGGACAAGTTCGAGAAGGAACACGGCGTGAAGCTGGGCTTCATGGGCTTCTTCGTCAAGGCCGTGGTGGCCGCACTGAAGAAATACCCCATCGTCAATGCTTCCGTTGATGGCAACAACATCATTTATCACGGTTACTTCGACATCGGTGTGGCCGTTGGCAGCCCGCGTGGCCTGGTGGTTCCGGTCATCCGCAATGCCGACCAGCTGAGCCTGGCCGAAATCGAAAAACAGATCGCCGACTTCGGCAAGCGCGCCCAGGAAGGCAAGCTGACCGTGGAAGAACTGACCGGTGGTACTTACACCATCTCCAACGGCGGTACTTTCGGTTCCATGATGTCCACCCCCATCATCAACCCGCCGCAATCTGCCATTCTGGGCATGCACGCCACCAAGGAGCGCGCAGTGGTTGAGAATGGTCAAGTTGTCGTGCGCCCGATGATGTACCTTGCCCAGTCGTACGACCACCGCATCATCGATGGTCGCGAAGCGGTACTGAGCCTGGTGGCCATCAAGGACGCCATTGAAGATCCGGCCCGCCTGATCCTGGACCTGTAATACCGGGTCTGTAATGTCTGTTGGCCGCAAGCTCGCTTGCGGCCACTTTGAATAATGTGAACGGAGAAATGATGATTTTGCCTGACTGGCTGTATGCGGTAGCTTCCATCCTGGCTGGGGTCGCCATTGCGGTACTGACTTGGAAGAAGCAGCAACGCGGCATTCGCGAAGACCGTTACACCCTGGTGGGAAAGCTCATCATTGCCGTGTTCATGATTGCTTTCGGGATCTTGCTGTTCAAGGTCGGCAAATCCTGATCAAGGAAAATCAATGAGCCAACAGTTTGATGTAGTTGTGATCGGTGGCGGCCCTGGCGGTTATGTGGCTGCCATTCGTGCTGCCCAGCTGGGTTTCAATACCGCTTGCGTCGATGCGTTCAAAAACCCGGAAGGCAAGCCTTCGCTGGGTGGTACCTGCCTGAACGTGGGTTGCATCCCGTCCAAGGCACTGCTGCAGTCCTCGGAAAACTTCCACGCGGTACAACACGACTTTGCCAAGCACGGCATCACCGTGTCCGGTGCCAAGATGGACGTGGCCGCCATGCTGGAACGCAAGACCGGCATCATCAGCAAGAACGCTGCCGGTATCAGCTTCCTGTTCAAGAAGAACAAGGTTGCCAACATCCACGGTCTGGCTGCTCTCAAGGGCCGTCAGGGCGACAAGTGGCTGATCGAAGTCACCGACAACGGCGCAGTGGTTGATACGCTGGAAGCCACCAATGTCATCATCGCCACCGGTTCCAGCCCGCGTCAGCTGCCGGGCCTGGCCACCGACAACCACATGGTGCTGGACAATGAAGGTGCCCTGGCGCTGACCGCCGTACCGAAACGCCTGGGCGTGATCGGTGCCGGTGTGATCGGTCTGGAAATGGGTAGCGTGTGGAAGCGTCTGGGCGCGGAAGTGACCATCCTGGAAGCCGCACCGACCTTCCTGGCCGCTGCCGACCAGCAAATCGCCAAGGAAGCCTTCAAGACCCTGACCAAGGACACCGGTCTGGACATCAAGCTGGGCGTGAAGATTGGCGAAATCAAGGCCACCAAGAAGCACGTTACCGTCAACTACGAGCTGAACGGTGAAGCCGTTGCCGCCGAATTTGACAAGCTGATCGTCTCCATCGGCCGCGTGCCGAACACCGCCGGTCTGGGTGCCGAGGCCGTTGGCCTGCAACTGGACGAGCGTGGCTTTGTTGCCGTGGACGACCACTGCCACACCAATCTGCCGGGCATCTGGGCGATTGGCGACGTGGTGCGTGGCCCGATGCTGGCGCACAAGGCTTCCGAAGAAGGCGTGGCCGTGGCAGAACGCATTGCCGGCCAGAAGCCGCACGTCGATTTCGGCGTGATTCCGTGGGTGATTTACACCTCGCCGGAAATCGCCTGGGTGGGCAAGACCGAAGAGCAGCTCAAGGCTGAAGGCATCGAATACAAGAAGGGCACCTCCGGTTTCGCCGCCAACGGTCGCGCGCTGGGTCTGGGTCAGGCGCAGGGTACGGTCAAGATCCTGGCCGATGCCAAGACCGACCGCATCCTTGGCCTGCACATGATCGGCCCGATGGTGTCCGAACTGGTGACCGAAGGCGTGGTATCGATGGAATTCAAGGCCGCCAGCGAAGACCTGGCGCGCATTGTCCACGCACACCCCAGCCTGTCGGAAGTGGTACACGAAGCTGCACTGGCTGCTGACAAGCGCGCATTGCACGGCTAAGTGCTGCGGGGCCGTGTACAATGACACGGCCCCATGAATCTGCCCGGTAACTGTCGGGCAGATTTGCAAAGAGGGTATGGGAGCAGGGGCTGCCGCGAGAACAGTTCCGCCCCGATACATTAGGGTTGAGGAAGCGACCAAGGAATAGAGACGTTGGCCAGACAGGGCCCGCCATCATTTCCACCGAAAGGAAACCATAGATGAACCTGCACGAATACCAAGCGAAAGAGCTGCTGGCCAAATACGGCTTGCCGGTACAAAAGGGCATTCTGGCCACCACGCCGGAAGAAGCCGCTGCCGCTTATGACCAACTGGGCGGCAAGTTTGCCGTCGTCAAGGCCCAGGTACATGCCGGTGGCCGTGGCAAGGCCGGTGGTGTCAAAGTGGTAAAGACCCGCGAAGAAGCCGCTGAAGTCGCCAAGAGCCTGATCGGCACCAACCTGGTGACCTATCAGACCGACGCAGCCGGCCAGCCGGTCAACAGCGTATTGGTATGCGAAGACATGTACCCGGTACAGCGCGAACTGTACCTGGGCGCCGTAGTGGACCGTGGCAGCCAGCGCGTTGTGTTCATGGTGTCCACCGAAGGCGGTGTGGAAATCGAAAAAGTAGCCGAAGAAACCCCGGAAAAGATCATCAAGATCGAAATCAACCCGCTGGTCGGCATGCAGCCGTTCCAGGCGCGTGATGCCGCGTTTGCCCTGGGTCTGTCCGGTTCGCAAATCGCTGCCTTCAGCAAGCTGATGCTGGGCGCTTACCAGGCTTTCGTGGAAAACGACTTCGCCCTGTTCGAAGTAAACCCGCTGGCACTGCGTGAAAACGGCGAACTGGCCTGCGTTGATGGCAAGATCAACCTGGACTCCAACGCCCTGTACCGTCACCCGGCCCTGCTGGCCCAGCGCGACAAGTCGCAGGAAAACGAGCGCGAAGTGAAAGCTTCCGAATTCGACCTGAACTACGTTGCCCTGGAAGGCAATATCGGCTGCATGGTGAACGGTGCCGGCCTGGCCATGGCCACCATGGACATCATCAAGCTGAAGGGTGGCCAGCCGGCCAACTTCCTGGACGTGGGTGGTGGTGCCACCAAGGACCGCGTGATCGAAGCCTTCAAGCTGATCCTGGCCGATGATTCGGTCAAGGGCGTGCTGATCAACATCTTCGGCGGCATTGTACGTTGCGACATGATTGCCGAAGCCATCATCGCCGCGGTGAAGGAAGTGAACGTGACCGTGCCGGTTGTTGTGCGCCTGGAAGGCAACAACGCCGAGCTGGGCGCCAAGATTCTGGACGAATCCGGCCTGAAGCTGGTTTCCGCCCAGGGCCTGAACGACGCAGCCGAGAAGATCGTTGCTGCCGTTGCTGCGCTTTAATCACCTGCACCGCATAAGGATTTCAAAATGAGCGTATTGGTAAACAAAGACACCAAAGTGCTGGTGCAAGGTTTCACCGGCAAGAATGGTACCTTCCACGCCGAACAGGCGCTGAAGGTTGGCACCAAGGTTGTGGGTGGCGTGACCCCGGGCAAGGGCGGTTCCGAGCATCTGGGCCTGCCGGTGTTCAACACCATGAAGGACGCTGTGCGTCAAACCCAGGCGGATGCTTCGGTTATCTACGTACCGGCCGCTTTTGCCAAGGATTCCATCCTGGAAGCCATCGACAGCGGCGTGAAGCTGATTGTCTGCATCACCGAAGGCGTGCCCACCCTGGACATGCTGTACGTGAAAAAAGCCGTGGACGAAGCCGGCATCCGCCTGATCGGCCCGAACTGCCCGGGTATCATCACCCCGGGTGAGTGCAAGATCGGCATCATGCCGTGGCACATCCACAATCCGGGCCGCATCGGTATCGTTTCCCGTTCCGGCACCCTGACCTACGAAGCCGTGGCACAAACCACTGCCCTGGGTCTGGGTCAGTCCACCTGCATCGGTATCGGCGGCGACCCGATCCCGGGTACCAGCCACATCGACGCCCTGAAGCTGTTCCAGGACGATCCGGATACCGACGCCATCGTGATGATCGGTGAAATCGGTGGCACCGCAGAAGAAGAAGCTGCTGAATTTGCCAAGGCCTACGTGACCAAGCCGGTAGTCGGCTACATCGCCGGTGTGACTGCTCCCAAGGGCAAGCGCATGGGCCACGCCGGTGCCATCATCTCTGGCGGCAAGGGTACTGCCGAAGAGAAGTTCAAGGCCTTCGAGAAGGCTGGCATCGCCTACACCCGCAGCCCGGCCGAAATCGGCAAGACCATGTTCGAACTGCTGAAGTCCAAGGGCATGATCTGATCGCAGGTTTCACTTGCTGCAGCAAAAACGCCACCTTCGGGTGGCGTTTTTTTATGTGCCAGCCCGCAATGGACGCATGGCTGCCAGGATGATGCAGTTTATGGTAGAACTGCAAGGTCGCTGGTTGGTCCGAAGAAACTGGCGACAGCTGAATGAGAAGAGGAAAAACCATGCGCTACTGGCTTTGTCTGCTGGTGCTTGCCACCAGCGCCTGCAGCAGTTTCCCCACCCGAGAGGGGTATGCACAGAAGGTGTATTACTGGCAGGGCAAGGATGCCAATACCTTGTTGGCGCAATGGGGTGCACCCAGCAAGAGCATGACCATGCCCAATGGCAATACGCTGTATACCTACAGCAAGTCCTATACCCAGCAGCAACCGTATTTTGACAACCGCCGCTTCGAGCCGGGCAGCCGCTTTACCGTGACGGAAAACGGCCAGAGCCGGGTGATCGAAACGCCGGGGCGCTGGGTTTACGATGGCAGCATCGGTGGTGGCGTCATGCACTACAGCTGTACCACCAATTTCGTGGTGAATGCCCAGACCCAGCTGATCGAATCCGTCAGCTTTGACGGCAACGACTGCGTGGCCGCCCCCCGGCAGTAATTTGCCTATGGCAGCTTCCATTCCCCCTTACTGCTGAACGGCAGGCTGGCAATGCCTTGCAAGTCCTCCAGCCGGCCTTGCAGCTGGTATTCCAGTTTGCCATCGCCCTGCAATGCCTTGCCCAGCTGCTTCAGCCAGCTGCCCAGCGAGGTATGCACCCTGACCTTGATTTCGCTTTCGCCCAGCGCGGCCACATTGATGGCCTGATTGCTTACCCCGCTGGCCATGTGCTGGCCGGCTACGCTCAGGTCAAAACTGAGCCCGCTGGCATGCAATGGCACGCTGTTGGGGTTCTGCAAACGCAGGGTAAGGTCGAAATTCTGCTCCAGCAGGGTAGATGCCGCCGGGCGGATATCCACCAGGCTGACTTGCGGCTTTTTCAGTCCAAAGGTGCCGCAGCCTGTCAGCCACAGGCAAAGCAACAGGGTGAGCAGTCCTGCCAGTCCATGGCGTTTCATTGCAATCCTCCCAGTACATCCTGCGTGACGGCGATCCAGGCGCGGGCCGCATGGGACAGATAGCCGCCTTGCTGCCAGATCAAGGCCAGATGCCAGATCAGCCAGGGGTTGGAAACCGGAATCACGTCGTATTCCTTCCGGTCCAGCCGTTCTACCACCGAACGGGGTAGCAGGGTGACGCCCAGTCGTGCATTTACCAGTTCGACAATGAAATCCCAGTGTGCGCTGCGCCCGACAATGTTCAGCGGCTTGCCCATTTCACGGAAGGCGTGGCTGATGCGGCTGGACAAGGTGAAGTCTTCCGGGTACAGCACAAAGTTCTGATCGGCAATTTCCGGCAGGGTAATGGACGAGCGTCCATGCCAGGGCGAACCGGCCGGTGCAATCAGGCACAGCGGGTCGCGCACCACGGCAAATTGCTGAAAGAAACTGTTGTCCACCGGCAGTACGGCAACGCCGATTTCCAGTTCGCCACTGCGTACGCTGTTTTCAATGGCCAGTGCACCGTCTTCCACCATCTTCAGCTCGATGCCTGGGTAGCGTTCGCGAAAGGCACCCACTACCGGGGCGAAAAACGCCACACCCACCATGGGCGGCAGGCCAACCACCAGTTCGCCACGGGTGAGGCCGGCCAGGTCATTCAGTTCGTTCTTCAGCTGGTTCATGGCGGACAGCACATCCATGCCGCGCTCGAACGCCACCTTGCCGGCATCACTCAGCCGGAAGCTGCGACCTTCCCGGATGATCAGCGGTGTACCCAGCTCTTCTTCCAGCTGCTTCACCATTTTGCTGATGGTGGGCTGGGTGACAAACAGTGCATCGGCAGCCTTGGTAAAGCTGTGACGTTTCACCACTTCCACAAAGTAACGCAAGGCGCGAATGTCCATGATCAATTCCATTTAAGAATGAGTCAGATAATTTTAATTCATTTTTTGAATGAAATGGGCGCGACTATACTCGGTACTCGTTGCTGCTGATGGAGCGAGCGCACCATGAAACGCCTGTCCGACCCTGCCGTAAAGCAAAGCCTGGCCACTGTATTGCAAGTGCTGATGCTCTGCCTGGTGTGGCTGCTGGCCAGTCGCCTGAGCCACGCTTATGTGCCGGAAATTCCGGCTGGTGTGCTGGGCATGTTCCTGGTGCTGGCTGCACTTGCCCTGGGCTGGTTGCCACTGGCCTGGTGCAAGAGCGGGGCTCGCTGGCTGTTGGCCGAAATGTTGCTGTTTTTCATTCCGGCTACCGTTGCCGTGGTGCAGTACCCGCAACTGATGGGCAGCATCGGCCTGCGCATTGTGCTGGTGATCCTGTTGTCTACCGTACTGGTGATGACCGTGACTTCGCTGGTGGTGGATGCAGGTTACAAATTCGAAATCATGCTGAAACGTCGCAAACGACAGCATGGAGTGTTGTGAGATGGAAAACCTGCTGGCATTTGGCTGTCTGGTGTTGACGCTGGTGTTGTACTGGCTGGCAAAGAAGCTGTATCGCCGCACGGGTAACTGGTGGACCGCACCGTTGTTGGCGGTTCCCTTGCTGGTGATTGGTGCGGTGGTGGTGGGGCATATTCCTTACCACACCTACTTTCAGGATACGCACTGGCTGAGCTGGTTGCTTGGCCCGGCAACGGTGGCATTTGCCATTCCGATTTACGAGCAGCGCCAAGTGATACGCAAGCATGCGCTGTCGCTGAGCTGCGGGGTGCTGGTTGCCATGCCGGTGGCCGTGATGAGTTCGGTATGGCTGGCGCGCGCTTTCGGTTTGTCCGAGCTGTTGCAGAAAAGCCTGGCGCCACGGTCCATCAGTACACCGTTTGCCATGGCCACGGCATCGAGTATTGGTGCTCCGCCGGACCTGACCGCGGTGTTTGTGGTGATTACCGGTGTGGCCGGCATGTTGCTGGGTGAACTGATGCTGATGCTGTTGCCCTTGCGTTCACGACTGGCCAAGGGGGCTTTGCTGGGTGCTGCCGCACATGGTGCCGGTACTGCCAAGGCCAACGAGCTGGGTGCCGAAGAAGGTGTGGTGGCCAGCCTGACCATGATGCTGGGTGGTATTGCCACGGTGTTTGCCGCCCCACTGATTGCCTGGTTTGTGTAATGCGGGCCGGATTGAAGATTTCTCTGTAGTAAGCCCATGCCATCGGGAGTGGTGTGTGGTGTCTCTCCTCTTGTTGTCCTCCCAAAACGAGCGTTGTTCGGGCTGACCCTATCCGGTCAGCCCATTTTTTTTGTCGCGCGGGGATGGAGCGAATCAGGCAAAGGTATCGATGCTGCTGCCCTTGCTGCTGTCCGGCTTGCCGCTCAAGGCAGCAAAAATGGCCTTGGTGGTGGCGATGGCAGGGTTGTTCTGTGCAGCCTGCAGTTGCTGCTGTTGCTGCTTGTCGATCTGGCTTTGTGCTTCGCGCGCCATCTGCTCAGCTTCGGCTGCAACGGCGCGGTCCTGCCCGGAAGGGTCTACCGGCGCCAGGGCGGCTGCAGCCACCTGTCTGGCATTGGCCAGGGTTTCCTGCGGGCTTTGCCCGCTGGCCAGCCGGATGCTGACTTCCCCGCCGATGGCATACTGCTTGCCGTCCGGCCCTTCCTGATAACTGTAATTGGCACCACCGCTGACCAGTGCGCCACCCGCTGCCATATGCGCCTGCTCGTGCTGGCGGACATCGCTATCACGCGCGCGCAGTTCATCCAGTTGCTTTTGTTGGTCCGGAGTGAGGGTACTGCCCTGGTAAATGGCAGAAGGGGAAGGGGTGCTTACGCCCGGCACTGGCGTGGCAATCGACGCCATGCGCGCAGCAGTGCAAGCCGCACAGGTGCAATTGGGCCCGTGTTGCGACAGTGTGCTGATGCCATAGCCTGAGCTGGCATTGATGGACGATAGACTCATGATACGCATGATCCGGATTCACTTCATTCTAGTGCAGTACTTGCCTTAATGCATTGAATGCAAACAGCTATTCTTGCAATTTCAACTTTCGTGGCTGGCAGAAACGCACTGTGGGCAGGTGCTGCGGCAAGCGCTGTGGCCGGATCGCCCGCGACAGCCTGCGAGGACTGCGGCAGAATGAGGCCTGTTCGCGTTCTCTGGCTTTATCGGCCGGATGAGCATTCTTGCCGCAGCAGGCCGCCGCGCCTTGCGGTCATGATGAATTTCAGGAAATCCACAGCATGCAACAACAGGTAAATCAGGAAAACCAGCGTGAACTGGTGATGTCGGTATTGATGATGCCGGATATGGCCAACTTCTCCGGCAATGTCCATGGCGGCGTGCTGCTGAAACTGTTGGACCAGGTGGCCTATGCCTGTGCCAGCCGCTATGCCGGCTGCTATGTGGTGACCTTGTCGGTGGATCAGGTGTTGTTCAAGCAGCCCATCCATGTGGGCGAGCTGGTGACCTTCATGGCCAGCGTGAATCATGTGGGGCGCACCTCGATGGAAATCGGCATCAAGGTGGTGGCAGAAGACATCCAGCAGCGCTCGGTGCGCCATACCAATAGCTGCTATTTCACCATGGTGGCGTTTGAAAACGGCAAGGCAGTGGCCGTGCCGCCCTTGAGCCTGGAAACGGATGAACAGAAAAAGCGCTTCCGCGACGCGGAAATCCGCAAGAAATTGCGCATGGAAGCACAGCAAAAAACCAGCGATCCGTGCTGAACGCGTAGAATCGCCGCCTTGTTCATTCCTCCAGGTGTCATCCCATGTTTAGCCTGCTGTACAGCGACCCGCGCTTTTATCTGATCAACAAGCATGCCGGTGTGAGTTTTCACCGCGAAGGGGAGGAAGACGGCTTGCTGGACGCGGTGCGTGCGGGTTTGAGTGACGACGCAGTATGGCCGGTCCACCGCCTGGACCGGGTGACTTCCGGCCTGATTCTGCTGGCCCGTTCCAGTCAGGTGGCCAGCCAGTTTGGCAGCGCCTTTGCCGACCATGCGGTGGAGAAATACTATCTGGCGCTGTCGGACCGCAAACCGCAAAAGAAGCAGGGCCTGATCAAGGGCGATATGGAAAAGGGCCGGGGTGGCGCATGGCGCTTGCTTCCTGCCGTGCAGAATCCGGCCATTACCCAGTTCTTCAGCTTCTCGGTACAGCCGGGTTTGCGCCTGTTCCTGTTGCGGCCACACAGTGGCAAGACCCACCAGCTGCGCGTGGCGATGAAGTCGCAATCCGCCCCGATTCTGGGCGATGTCCTGTATGGCGGCAGCCCGGCAGACCGGGCTTATCTGCACGCCTATGCCTTGCGCTTCATGCTGGATGGCGAGGCTTTCAGTTTTGTCTGTCCGCCAGACCATGGAACCGAGTTTGTGAGCGAGGCACTGCACACCTGCCTGCAACGCGAAGCCAGCGCACCGTGGGCGCTGGCCTGGCCGAAAATCTAGTGTTGGAACCTTCCCAGGGTTATTCCGGCCTGCTGGCAATCATCGGCAAAGGCCTGACTGGAGAGATGGCGGTATTCCACCGCGCGCGCAGCGGCAATCGGGTCGCTGGCATCGCTGGCCGGCAGGCCGGGGTGACACATCATCAGCCCGCCATCGGGGCAGCTGTTCAGCCATTGCCGCATCAGCCCGGCAAAACCGGCTTCCGGCTGTAAGGCATACAGGCCGGCAAACCACTGATTGCAGTGCAGGCCTTTTTGCTCGGCAGTAGAGGCAAAACCACGGCATACCTGTTGCAACACCAGCGCTTTCAGACGGCTGTCACCCGGGTGACCCAGACGCTCCGGCGCGCGCAGATAGGGTTTGCTGTTTGCAGTCCAGCGCAGGGCGATGGCGTCGAACAGGGCGTCGCGTACCACCGGCAAGGCATGCACATGCTGATGGCCGTCGATGAAGTCCGGCAAGCGCCCCAGCTGCTGGCTGAACAGGTCGATCTGTCGCAGCAGGCTGTCGCGCAGGGCGGTGCGAGACAGACAGCGTAACTGGCTGAGCAGCAGCCAGTGCGACAAGGGCTTGATCAGCTGCGGCCCATTGGCAAAGTCGTGGGTGAGATTGAAATGCAGGCCGATGTCGGCTTGTTGTTCCAGCTCGCGCAAAGGGGCTGCCAGCGCGGGCCAGTGCGGGGACTGTGTCATCACGCTGGTGGCGGACAGCCGACCTGTCTGCAGCAGCGCAACAATGCCCTGGCTGATGGCAGGCGATTGGGCATAGTCATCGGCACACAAGGTCAGGCGGCGCGGCGTCATGCAGCTTGCTCCTTGTCGGCAAAGGCCCACAACTTGCTGAAGACAAAGGTGAACACGGCTACCGTGGCCAGGACGATCAGCAAGGACAGACGGTAATCCAGCGGGGTGAAGCGCAGCAGCACGAAGTACATGGCTTCATTCAAGGCAAAGCTCAGGCAGGCCACCATGAAAAAGCGTGGCAGCGCCTGACGGTGCGGTACGTGCGCGGCCTCGAATGTCTTGTGCCTATGCCCCCAGTAGCTCACCTGGAATGCCAGCAGGAAAGCCAGGATATTGGCCAGCAAGGGCGGTAGGCCCACTGGCACCAGAACCACGGCCACCAGCAGAAAATGCACCAGCATGGCACTGATGCCGATGATGCCAAACCACAGCAGCTCACGGTTCATTGCTGGTCCTGTGTACTGCGGCTGACGCGGCTGACCAGGTAAATCGGACGCTGCTTCACTTCGCTGAAAATCCGGCCGATATATTCACCCAGAATGCCGATGGACAGCAGCTGGACCCCACCCAGAAAAGACACGGCCACCGCCAGGGTGGGCCAGCCGGGCTGGTCGTTGCCGAACAGCAGGGTGTGCAGCAGTTCCCACGAAGCATACAGGATGGACGCCAGCGAGATGGCGCTGCCAATCAGCGTCCACATGCGCAAGGGCACATTGGAAAACGCAGTGAGGCCGGTCAGCCCCAGGTTCAGCAGGCTGAAGAAGTTGAAGCTGCTTTTGCCCGCCCGGCGCTCTTCGGTATGCGTTTCCACCGGTAGCTGGGTAAAGCCCACCCAGTTGTACAGGCCTTTCATGAAGCGGTTGCGCTCCGGCATCTGGCGCAGCGCGTCCAGCACACAGCGGTCCATCACGCGGAAGTCCTGGGTGTTTTCCGGAATCTTGTGGCGTGCACCGCTGTTGAGCAGGGTGTAGAACACGCGGGTGAACAGGCGTTTGCCCAGGGTTTCCGTGTCACGACTGGAGCGCACGCTGTACACCATGTCGTAGCCGGCACGCCACTGGCGCAGGAATTCCGGCACCATGGCCGGCGGATGCTGGAAGTCGCTATCGATCAGCACGGCCACATCGCCGTGGGCGTGGTCGATGCCGGCAGTCAGTGCCAGTTCCTTGCCGAAATTGCGCGACAGCTGGATCAGCGTCACTGGCAGCAGGTCGATCTGGCTCATGACCTGTTCCACCGTGTTGTCGCGGCTGCCGTCATCCACCACGATCAGCTCGTGGCGAAACCCTGCTTCAGTCAGCAAACCATGCAGGGTTTGCAGCATGGGGACGATGTTTTCGCTCTCGTTGTAGGCCGGCAAGATGCAGCTGACCAGCGGGTCGGCCGGTCGTGCAGCCGCCCGTTGTTGCAAGAGGAACGGTGGGACGAAGGCGCTAGGTGGCGTAGTGGTCATCGGCGTCTCCTTGTTATTCATGGCGTTGATCCGCTGGCTTGTTCGCGCAGCAGCAGCATCTGGTCCTTCATCACGGTAAAGCTGGCAATCGGCTTGAAGCGCTGCTTGATATCGGCAGGCAGGCTGGGCAGGTCGCGCTGCTCGGTAACAATGAAATGGCTGTGACCTTCTGTCAGCAACTGGCGCAGAACCTGCGGCTGTTGCGTGGTCTTGACCTTGCCTTCGCTGTAGAACTCGGCGGAGAACTCACGGCGGCTATCCCAGAAAACCAGCGTGCTGCCCGCTGCCGGTTGCTGTTGTTGCCAGGCAGCAATCACCAGCTGTTGCGTGCGGAAGTAACGCTGTCCCTGCGTCCATTGCAGTGCAACGGCCAGCAGCAACAATACGCCGGACACCATGGCAAGCCAGGGCAGGCTGCTGCCTTGCTGCGGCTGGCGGCAGCCTTGCCACAAGGTGGCAAACAGCAAGGCACAACCCGGCAGCATGGGCAGCGGATAAGGGAAGATGATATTGCCGGAAATGGTAAAGAACAGCAGCGTCATCAGGCTCCACAGCAAGACATACAAGCGCCAGCCATCGGTATCGGCACTGCGCTTCAGCATGTTTTTGCCATGACGTGCCAGCCAGACCAGCATGGCCAGCGACCAGGGGAAAATGGCCCCCAGCCAGTACAGCCAGATCATGCCGCGCGGGGTGGCATGGGCATAGCCGTATTTGTCACCCTTCCAGCCCGGGTCGAGGAAGCGGCTGACATGCTCGCCCATGATGAAGTAATTGAGGAAGCCTGGCGTGCGGTATTCCGCCAGCAGATACCAGGGCAGGGCGATGGCCAGCATCAGCAGGCTGCCGCTGATCCAGGGCAGGCGTTGCCACATGGTTTTCCAGCCATTGCGCAGCAATACCCAGAAGAATATCGGCATGCCAACCAGTACAATCGCCAGCGGCCCCTTGGCCAGCAGGCCAAGCCCCAGGCCGGCAAAAAACAGATAGCCCCAGCGGGTGCCGCGCCCCTGCATGGCATGCCAGAACGACAACTGGGACAAGGCGACGCAGAACATCAGCGACGGGTCGGTCATCACGGTGCCGGCTGCTGCGAAAAACAGCAGGCTGCCAGCCAGAATCAGTGCTGCAGCCAGTCCGGCTTCACGTCCCAGCCGTTGCCGGGCGGCATCGGCCACCAGCCACAGCACTGCGATGGACAGCAGCAAGGCGGGCAGTCGGGCCGCCAGCGGATTGACGCCGAACAAGCCCATGCTGGCGGCGGAAGTCCAGGTGGACAGCGGCGGCTTGGCCCAGAATGGAATGCCATAGTCGTGCCACAAGGTTACCCAGTTGCCGGTTTCCAGCATCTTGCGGGCAATTTCCGCATAGCGGGCTTCGGTGGTGTCGGTCAGCGGAATGGCCCACATTGCCAGCAGACGAATCAGCAGCAAAGCGGCCAGAACATAAACGGCAAGGCGTTGCCATTGTGTGTGGGAGGACGGTTTCATGAAGTCCGGTGAGCACGCTTTGGGCGGCTGGGCAAAGTCGAAAAAAACCCGCACAGCTTACCATGCCAGCCTTGTTTTAGTCTTAAGCACCCGCCAGGCCACATGCAAAACGCCGCCCTTGGGCGGCGCTGCTGTCTGGCAGGGTGCGCTGGCTTATTGCAGGCCGTGCATCATCTTTTTCAGTTTGCTGGACAGCAGGAACAGGATCAGTGCGCCAATACCGGCCATGACCACAAACACCATGAAGAAGTCATGCAGATTGTTGATGGCGTAACCCAACAAATGCGGGGCAGGCTTGGCCGGGTCCGGGTACAGCTCGGACAGGGTGCCAGCCAGCTTGTTGGCAGCGGCATTGGAGAGGAACCAGATGCCCATCATCAGGCTGGTAAAGCGTGCCGGTGACAGCTTTACCACCAGCGACAGGCCGATTGGCGACAGACACAGTTCACCAAAGGTGTGCAGCACATACAGGCTGACCAGCCACAGCATGCTGACCTTGACGCCAGGTTCCAGCCCATCCACCCCGAATGCGATGACCAGATAGCCAATGGCCAGGAACAACAGGCCCAGCGCCATCTTTACCGGCGAGGCCGGCTCGCGGCCTTGCTTGCCAAGCCAGGTCCACAGCATGGCAAACAGCGGGGCAAAAATGACCACCGAAATCGGATTGACGGACTGGAAGTAGGAGGCAGGAACGGTAAAGCCCAGCAAATTGCGGTTGGTCTGCTCTTCGGCAAAGAAGGTCAGCGAGGCACCGGCCTGCTCGAAGGCCGACCAGAAGAAGATCACAAAGGCCGAGACAATCAGGATGACGGCCAGGCGTTCCTTTTCCACCCGCGTCAGCGGCGCATGGACCACCTTTTCACCACTGGCGTGATGGCGCTGCGGTGCCAGCCCGATGGGCTTGCCCTCCGGGGTCACCAGATATTTGTGCTTGAACAGGCTGAAAACCAGCAGGCTGAACAGCATGCCGCAGCCAGCCGCCAGGAAGCCCCATTTGAAGTCATCCGGATTGCCGGTATCACCCAGGGTGCCGCAAATGAGCGGGGCGATCAGCGAGCCGGCATTGATGCCCATGTAGAAAATGGTAAAGGCCGAATCCACCCGTTTGTCGTCCGGTGCATAAAGCTGACCCACCATGGAGGAAATATTGGGTTTGAACAGACCATTGCCGGCAATCAGCAGGCCAAGGCCGGCATACAGCAAGCTGGAAGCCAGCGGCACATTGCTGGCATGCAGGCTGCCGGAACAGAACAGCAGGAACTGGCCACACGCCATCAGGACGCCGCCGGTCAGGATGGAGCGGCGATTCCCCCAGTAGCGGTCTGCAATGTAGCCGCCAATCAGGGGCGTGAGATAAACCAGGCCGGTATAGCTGCCATAGATGTCAGCGGCGTGTGCCTTGTCAAACATCAGGGCCTTGATCATGAACAGGACAAAAATGGCGCGCATGCCGTAGTAGCTGAAGCGCTCCCACATCTCGGTGACAAAGAGCAGATACAGCCCTTTGGGATGGGATTGGGTGGTCATAGACATTCCTTGTGCAGCTTGGGATGCCATCTGTCGATGGCTTGTTGTGATATTTTATTGCTTGCTATTTCAAGCAGGCGGCGATAGTAGCGACATAATCACTCTCTGTGGAGTGTTTGTGCTGCATATTTTGCATGTTGTGCAGTATAAGAGAAAATTGATATTCATGGTTTGATATGCGGCAAGTATTTCAATGGAAAGGGAATTTTCCTGTTGCTTGTTGGTTTGAAGACGATGGTTTCCACTATCGGGCTGTGGTAAATCGCGCAAAACGCTACAGCCTTGCGCATGGTGGAACCGGGGCTGACAGACTAAAGGCAGAGCTGTGCTGATGGTGCTGACACAAGGACATGGAAAGCTGTGCCGGGAGAGGGTAGTGCTGTGTTGGCGTGGCATCACGGTCACACTGGATTGACTGTCTGGATGGATGGTTGACAATTTTCTTGCGATGAAAACTGCCAAGAGGTAATCTGGCCGCGCCATCCGGCAATGATTTTTACTAAGGTGTTTCACATGAACACGTTGGCAAGCTTGACCCGGACGGCTGCCAACCATGGTAGCCTGCCCAAAAACTGGTTTACCCTCGACATCGTGCTGGCCTACGACTTTCCCCGTCGCTGATCTCCCTCTGTAGCCGCATCACGGCTGCATTCTGCTGCATTCATTTTTCTATCTGAATCACATCTCTGGCTTTGTCGCGCCGGGCGTTCTTGCGCCTGCTACGGCTGCTGCACGCCTGCCCGCTGGCCAGAGCAAGGGAGTATTACGCATGGCACGACGCATTCCTGAACCGTTCCGCATCAAAATGGTGGAACCCATCAAGCAAACCACCCCGGAATACCGCCAGCAGGCGCTGGCAGACGCGGGCTGGAACCCCTTTTTGCTACGCGGTGAAGATGTCTACATCGACCTGCTGACCGACAGTGGCACCGGTGCCATGTCCGACCGCCAGTGGGCCGGCCTGATGATGGGTGACGAAGCCTATGCCGGCAGCCGCAACTACTTTCATCTGGCGGATACGGTCAAGCAGCTGTTTGCCTACGAACACACCATCCCCACCCATCAGGGACGTGGTGCGGAGCAAATCCTGTTCCCGGAGCTGGTGAAACGCTGCCGTGGCGATCAGCCGGTGTTCATCTCCAACTATCACTTTGACACCACCAAGGCACACGTCGAGATCGCCGGTGCACGTGCCATCAATGTGCTGACGCCCAAGGCGCTGGATACCGAGGCGGCCTATGACTGGAAGGGTGATTTCGATCTGGAGCGGCTGGCTGATGTCATTGCCAGTGCCGGTGCCCAGAACGTGGCTGGTCTCATCATTACCATCACCTGCAACAGCGCAGGCGGACAGCCGGTGTCCCTGCCCAATATCCGTGCTGCCAGCCAGCTGGCACGTCAGCATGGCATTCCGGTGATCATCGATGCTGCCCGCTTTGCTGAAAATGCCTGGTTCATCCAGCAGCGCGACCCGGATTACGCCAAGCACAGCATTGAAGAAATCGTGCTGGAAATGTTCAGTCATGGCGACATGCTGACCATGTCGGCCAAGAAGGACGGCCTGGTGAATATTGGTGGCCTGTGCTGCTTCAAGGAGGATGTCGATCTTTTCCGTGCGGTACAGGTACGTTGCGTACCGATGGAAGGCTTTGTCACCTATGGCGGCCTGGCTGGACGTGATATGGAGGCCTTGGCCATCGGCTTGAAAGAAGGGCTGGATCCGGCTTATCTGACCTACCGTATCAGCCAGGTGGAGTATCTGGGCGAGCGTTTGCGTGCCGGTGGCGTTCCCATCCAGTATCCGACGGGCGGACATGCCGTGTTTGTCGATGCCAAGCGCCTGTTGCCGCATATTCCTGCCGAGCAGTTCCCTGCGCATGCGCTGGCTTGCGCGCTCTATCTGGAAGGCGGGGTGCGCGGTGTGGAAATCGGCTCCCTGCTGCTGGGGCGCAACCCGCAAACCGGCGAACAGGAACCGTCGCCGCTGGAATTGCTGCGGCTGACCATTCCGCGCCGGGTCTATACCAACGACCACATGGACTACATTGCCGATTGCCTGATCGAAGTGAAAGCTCGGGCTGCCAGTATCACCGGCCTTGGCTTTGAATACGAGCCACCCATCCTGCGTCACTTCACCGCCCGTCTCAAGCCCTTGGCCTGAGGTTTGTTGCAATGAAAATGGCTGCCATCGGGCAGCCATTTTTTTGTGTTACGGCGGGCTGTCTTACTTGATCAACTCGACCGGAATCACGGCCGCTTCCGTGCCGAAGGCATTGATGCGGCTGGTGTTCTGCAGGCGCAGTTCACCATCGACATACACCTGGGCCTGCACGCTGTAGCTGCCGCTGGCCTGAATGGCCTGCTTGTCGTAGCAAAGCGAGTAGCTCACCGGGAAGGCTTTGGGTTTTTCCAGAGTCTGTTCGGCCAGCAGGCGCGCCGGCGCATCTGCCTGTTTGCCATCATCCAGCAGGCGAACCCGAACCAGCGTGGTGGCCAGTGGCAGGTTGGCTGCAGTGGCCAGCGCCACCTTGCCGTTCAGGTACTGCGGCTGATACGCCTGGCTGGCACAGCCTGTCAGGCCGAGTGCCAGTGCAAGAAGGGCAGTGCTACGCAGGTGCAGGTGCATCAGTCCACAGCCTCCAGCTTGGGTTGACCCAGCATGATCACCGGACCTTGTTCCGGCTTCCATTCACCCTGCACGCGCCACTGGTTGCCTTTGTCTTCCAGCTGCACATACCAGTGGTTGGCCTTCACCAGTTCCTTGCTGAAGTTGCCGCTGTACTGATTGGCCGCCAGCTTGCGCAGGTCGGCCGTCACGTCATAGTCGTCCTGGGCCGGATGCACCAGCTTCAGGCTCAGCGTGTCGGGCAAAGGCTGCTTGCTGGTGGTGTTGACCGTGACGGTATGACCATCGCTGCTGAGCATGACCTGGGCGGTAATGCCCAGGGCAGCTGCCGCAGTGTTGCGGCGCAATTCCATATTGATGGCCTTGCCCTTGTTGTAATAGTCGTCCGTCACCAGGCCATCATCGGTCTTCAGCGCGGTGGTGATGTAGCAGCTGCCCACGATGACTGCGGCGAGCGGAAAGCTGATCAGAAACCACACCCAGGGTTCTTTATACCAGGGGCGGGATACGGGGGTGTCCAGTTGCATGACTTACTCTCCGATGAAGCTGGATTTTTCTTCCACATGCAGTACCGGGGTGCTGACGGTTTCCACCTTGAAGTGGATCTCGTGACTGCCCTTGGTGGCTACTTGCGGGTCGGCTTGAACGCGCACGCCAAAGCTTTCGGTTTCGGTTGCCTTGACCTTGATCTGCTTGCTGTCGGTTTCCAGTTTCAGATCAGGCATGCCGTCCACCGAGATTTTAAACTCCTGATCGCGTTCTGTGGTGTTGATGATCTTGATGGTATAGGCATTTTCCAGCATGCCAGCGTCGGTTTCCTTCACCAGCGAGGCGCGATCACGCAGGATGTCCACCTTGAACGGCTTGCGCATCGCCAGCGAACCCAGTGCGGCACCCAGTACAATCAGCAGTACCACGGTATACATGATCACCCGCGGGCGGCGCAGATGCTTGATGATTTCGCTTTCCGGATACTTGCCTTCCAGCGCGTTTTCCGTGGTGTAGCGGATCAGGCCACGCGGATAGCCCACCTTGTCCATTACCTCGTCACAGGCGTCGATACAGGCTGCACAGCCGATGCATTCGTATTGCAGGCCGTTACGGATATCAATGCCTACCGGGCAAACCTGTACACAGATGCCACAGTTGACGCAGGAACCCAGGCCCTGTTCCTTGAAATCCACGCCTTTCTTGCGTGCGCCGCGCGGTTCTCCGCGTGCTTCATCGTAAGAAATGATCAGGGTGTCGGCATCAAACATCACGCTCTGGAAGCGGGCATACGGGCACATGTATTTGCATACCTGTTCGCGCATGAAGCCAGCCAGCAGGTAGGTAAAACCGGCGTAGAAGAAAATCCAGAAGCTTTCCCACGGGCCGTAGTCGAAAGTCGGCATCGCCTTGACCAGATCGCGGATCGGGGTGAAATAGCCGACCAGCGAGAAACCGGTCCACAGACAGAACACAATCATCAGGCCGTGCTTGGTCAGTTTCAGCCGCGCCTTGCGCAAGCTCATCGGCTCCTTGTCCAGCTTGATGCGCTTGTTGCGGTCGCCTTCCACCAGCTGTTCGATCCACAGCATGACTTCGGTATAGACCGTTTGCGGACAGGAATAACCACACCACAGACGCCCGGCAATGGTGGTCCAGACAAACAGGCCGAACGCGCAGCTCATCAGCAGTGCCGCCAGATAGACAAAGTCCTGCGGCCAGATGGTCAGTCCAAAAATATAGAACTTGCGGTTAACCATGTCGAAAAACACCGCTTGCCGGCCATTCCAGGTCAGCCATGGCAGACCCAGGAAAACCAGCTGAGTGCCCAGGACAAACAGAATACGCCAGTTATTGAAGATGCCCTTGACGCTACGCGGGTAGATCTTCTTTTGTGCCTCGTACAAGGACACGGTTTCGGAACCGGCTTTGGGAGAGGGGGGGGTGTGTTCTACTTTGACCGGGATATCTTTTAACGAATCAGACATGGTGTGTTCCTGAAGAGGATTTCGCAAAGTACACCTGGGTGATGGACTTTGCACAAGCATCTTGCAAGTAATTATATTATATGAATCGGTATATTGTTTGATCTAAAGCATACTGCCCGCTTGCGCGGGCAGTATGTTGGCTAAGGCTTACTGCGCCTTGGCGTTATTGGACAGGCCCCACACGTAGGCTGCCAGCAGATGAACCTTGGCATCGCCCAGGAAGTCCTTCCAGGCCGGCATCTGGTTGTTGCGACCATTGGTGACGGTCTCGATGATGGTCTTTTCAGTACCACCATACAGCCAGCTTCCGCTCGGGTGCGTCAGGTTCGGTGCGCCCAGTTGCTGGTTACCCTTGCCGTCCGGACCGTGGCAGGCTGCGCAGATGGTGGTAAAGGTTTCCTTGCCACGTGCAGCGCGTTCGGCATCGAATTTCTTCTTCTGAACCGACAGCGACAACACGTAGTTGGCTACGTCCTTGACCTTCTCTTCACCCAGCACCGTACCCCATGCCGGCATTTGACCGTGACGACCATTCAGAATGGTCGTCTCGATGGTTTTCGGATCACCACCCCATTGCCAGTCATGATTGACCAGGTTCGGGAAACCCTTGGCACCACGTGCATCAGAACCATGGCATTGCACGCAGTAGGTCTGGAACAGGCGTTTGCCCATTTCCTGTGCCTTGGGGTCTGCGGCAATCGTTTTCAGGTCCTGCTTCAGGTAGCTGTCATACAGCGGCTGGTATTTGGCTTCCGCCTGGGCACGTTCTTCCTTGTACTGACCTACGGAAGTCCAGCCACGGATACCTTGCCACTTGCCAAGGCCAGGGTAGAGCACCAGATAGCAGGCACCGAAGATCAGCGTGATGTAGAACATCAGCATCCACCAGCGCGGCAGCGGGTGGTTGTATTCTTCGAGGTCGCCATCCCATACGTGACCCATGGTTTCAACCTGCTCACCCTTCTTGACCGTGGTCTTGGATTGGGTGAACAACAGCAGGGACAGGCCAACAAAACCTGCAACCACGATGGCCGTGATCCAGATGCCCCAGAAATCGCTTACGAAATCACTCATTGTTTTGCTCCGTTAGAAGCCGACTCATGGTTGTCGACCTCCTGCACCTTGTCGTCGTCGAGAAAGGGCACATTGGCCGCTTCATCGTACCGGTTCTTTGAGCGTCTGCTATAGGCGATGAACAACACCAGAATGAAGAAGGTGAAGCACATCACGGTGAAGGCAGAACGCCCAATCGTTACCCAGTCCATGACTTAGCGAACATTCTTCAGTGCGAGACCCAAGCCCTGCAGATATGCAATCAGGGCATCCATTTCCGACTTGCCTTCCACCTGAGCCTTGGCTTCGGCGATATCCTTGTCGGTATAGGGAACACCTACAGCGCGCAGGGCTTCCATTTTCTTCGGCATGATTTCGGCATCGGCCAGGTTTTTCGCCAGCCACGGGAATGCAGGCATGTTGGATTCCGGAACCACGTCACGCGGATTGGTCAGGTGGACACGGTGCCATTCGTCGGAATAACGACCGCCTACACGGGCCAGGTCCGGACCGGTACGCTTGGAACCCCACTGGAAGGGATGGTCGTAAACCGACTCACCCGCAACGGAGTAGTGACCATAACGCTCGGTTTCGGCGCGGAACGGACGAATCATCTGGGAGTGGCAGTTGTAGCAGCCTTCACGGATGTAAATGTCGCGACCAGCCAGTTGCAGCGCGGTATAGGGCTTGACGCCGGCAACAGGCTGCGTGGTGGACTTCTGGAATGCCAGCGGCAGGATTTCCACCAGGCCGGCAAAGCTGATCACGATCAGGGTGAACACGATGAGGTAACCCACGTGTTCTTCAATCAGTTTCTGGATCTTTTCCATGTTCTTCTACCTTTATCCGCTTAAGCGTGAGCCGATGCGTTGACAGCCGGAATCTTGGCGTCAACAGCCTTGCCACTGGCAACGGTGCGGAAGGTGTTGTAAGCCATCAGCAGCATACCGGTCAGGTACAGCGTACCACCCAGGAAACGCACGAAGTGGTAGGGGTAGGTTGCTTTCACGGCTTCCACAAAGGCATAAGTCAGGGTGCCGTCGGCATTCAGGGCACGCCACATCAGGCCCTGGGTCACACCGGAGATCCACAGTGCGGCGATGTACAGAACCACACCAACAGTAGCCAGCCAGAAGTGAGCTTCGATCAGCTTGGTGCTGTGCATGGATTCACGGCCGAACAGGCGCGGCAGCAGGTAGTACATGGAACCGATGGTGATGAAGCCAACCCAGCCCAGAGCACCGGAGTGCACGTGACCGATGGTCCAGTCAGTGTAGTGCGACAGGGCGTTCACGGACTTGATGGACATCATCGGGCCTTCGAAGGTGGACATACCGTAGAAGGACAGGGAAACCACCAGGAACTTCAGAACCGGGTCGGTACGCAGTTTGTGCCATGCGCCGGACAGGGTCATGATGCCGTTGATCATGCCACCCCAGCTCGGAGCCAGCAGCACCAGCGAGAACACCATACCCAGCGATTGGGTCCAGTCAGGCAGGGCAGTGTAGTGCAGGTGGTGAGGACCAGCCCACATATAGGTGAAGATCAGGGCCCAGAAGTGAACCACCGACAGGCGATAGGAGTAAACCGGACGACCAGCTTGTTTCGGCACGAAGTAGTACATCATGCCCAGGAAGGCGGCTGTCAGGAAGAAGCCCACGGCATTGTGGCCATACCACCATTGCACCATGGCATCCACGGCACCGGCGTACACGGAGTAGGACTTGGTCAGGGAAACCGGTACAAAGGCGCTGTTGACGATGTGCAGCAGGGCAACTGCCAGGATGAACGCACCGTAGAACCAGTTGGCTACATAGATGTGTTTAACCTTGCGGATGGCGATGGTGCCGAAGAATACGATGGCATATACCACCCAGGTCACGGCGATCATCAGCTTGATCGGCCATTCCAGTTCGGCGTATTCCTTGCCGAAGGTGATGCCCAGCGGCAGGGTGATGGCAGCGAGGACAATGATCAGCTGCCACATCCAGAAGGTGAAGGCTGCCAGTTTGTCCGAGATCAGGCGTACGTTACAGGTTCGCTGCACGACGTAGTAGGAAGTTGCAAACAGGCCGCAACCGCCAAAGGCGAAAATTACGGCGTTGGTGTGCAGCGGGCGCAAACGGCCAAAGTGGAACCAGGGCCCAAAATTGAGCTCCGGCCACACCAATTGGGCCGCAATGATGACGCCCACCAGCATGCCTACAATGCCCCATACTACGGTCATGATGGCAAACTGGCGCACCACCTTATAGTTATAAGTGGATTGCGTTTCCATTTAGGGTTTTCTCCAAGGTTGCTAACTTAGAACGTGACAAACCGTGGCGACTTGATTTCCTGCCCGCTGCCCCAAACTGAAATGGGCAGGAAAAGCCGCTGAGGAAGCTGAGCAATTTCAGACTAGCAAAGTGTTTGACCCGTGTTGACAATGTTCTGCCAGAAACCTGGCAAAGCGTGGTCAGACACACACTTTTTCCCCATTTATTCAGCAGGGATTCTAAAGCAAATACCCATGACGGGCCAGTTGATTAGTATGCCTGCGGGATTTTTACGTCCACCATTTTCTTGATTTCAAGCGAGCTGGCAGCAAGCTATTAACCTGATGCCGCTTACTGGGGATTATATTGTCATGCCTGTCCAAGCCCTTGACTTAAGTCAAATCGTGATCGGCAGCCCCCCTGTTGCGACGCGGGTGCTAGAATCTGCCGTTTTCTATCCTTTCCTGGGCAGATCATGACCACAGCCGTCCGTTACTCCATTCGTCCGTGCTCGCCGGAAACCCATTGCTTCGAAATTACGCTGCAGCTTGACACGCCGGCCAGCGGCGGACAGGTGTTTTCCTTGCCTGCATGGATTCCGGGTAGTTATCTGATCCGTGAGTTTTCCCGCCATATTGTCAGTATTCAAGCCAGTAGCGCTGGTAAAAGTGTGGGGCTGCGCAAGCTGGACAAACACAGCTGGCAGGCGGACCCGGTAAGCAGCAGCCTGACACTGGTCTACCAGGTGTATGCCTATGACCTGTCGGTGCGTGGTGCTTATCTGGACGACTCGCGCGGTTTCTTCAATGCCAGCAGTGTGTTCCTGTCCGTTGCCGGCCGTGAGCATGAGGCATGCGAGGTGGAAATCCGGCCTGCCAAGGGCAAGGCCCATGCGGACTGGAAGGTGGCGACTGCCTTGCCCGCGGTAAAGGTGAAGAAAAGCGGCTTCGGGCTGTACCGTGCCGCAAATTACGACGAATTGCTGGACCATCCGGTGGAGCTGGGCGATTTCCATACGGTCAGTTTCAAGGCTTGCGGCGTGCCGCATCAGTTTGTGGTGTCAGGACGATTCCGTGGTGACTTGAAGCGCCTGGCACGTGATACCAAGAAAATCTGCGAATACCAGATCCGCCTGTTCGGCACGCCGGCACCGTTCGAGCGTTATGTGTTCATGCTCTATGTTGGCAAGGACATCTACGGCGGGCTGGAACACCGGGCATCCACGGCGCTGGTGGCCAACCGGGATGACTTGCCTGCTATCGACCAGACCGAAATCTCCGACGGTTATCTGAAACTGTTGGGTCTGATCAGTCATGAGTATTTCCACAGCTGGAATGTAAAGCGTATCAAGCCGGCTGCCTTCAGCCCCTATGACTTGCGCAGTGAAGGCTATACCCGTTTGCTGTGGGCGTTCGAGGGCATCACTTCCTACTATGATGATTTGACCCTGTTGCGTTGCGGGCTGATCGACAGCAAGCGCTATCTTGGCCTGCTGGCCCAGACGATCAGCGGTGTACAGCGCGGAGCAGGCCGGTTGAAGCAAACGCTGGAGGAATCCAGCTTTGATGCCTGGATCAAATACTACCGGCAAGACGAAAACAGTCCGAACAGCATTGTCAGCTATTACACCAAGGGCGCGCTGGCTGCCCTGGCACTGGACCTGACCCTGCGTGAGCGCAGCCAGGGGGTGAAGACGCTGGACGACATCATGCGTGCCTTGTGGACAAAATGGCTGGCAGACGGCAAGGGGCTGGCCGAGCAGGAGTGGGAAGAAATCGCACAGCAGGTGGCTGGTTTCTCCTTGCAGGACTTTTTCGATCAGGCGCTGCGCTCCACCACTGATCTGCCCTTGCCGCAGTTGTTATTGTCCCAGGGGGTAGACATGAACTGGGACTACGCGGATCATGCCGGCGATGCCGGTGGCATCGGTCTGCCGGCACCGCAGCGCAAACCCAAAGCCAGCCTGGGTGTGAAGACGCAAGCGGACCCGGCAGGTCTGCGCCTGACCCATGTTTACGATGGCGGCGCAGCGCAAGAGGCTGGACTTGCCGGCGGGGATATCCTGCTGGCGGTGGATGGGCTGAAGGCAAGCGACCTGGACAAGATGCTGAGCCGTTATCGTGTGGGGGAGAGCATCACCCTGCATGTGTTCCGGCGCGATGAACTTCTGGTGCGTGAAGTATGTCTGCAAGCCCAGCCGCAAACGACCTGCCGTTTGCAACTGCAGGAAAGGACTGGTCCGTGGCCACAGGGCTGAGTGCCATGGCGCGACGGACATGATGGTTCAAACAGTAAAGCGAATCCGGGTGGCGATCCTGCCCGGTTCATGACTCAGACCGGCACCAACCGGCAACGACCTGAAAATTAGAGAGAAGAACATGGCGCAGCAGCCTCAAGTGAACTATCTGAAAGACTATGCCGTCCCGGCCTATCTGGTGGACCGGGTGGATTTGAAGTTCGATATAGAGGAAGCGCAAACGCGAGTCCATTCGCGACTGGTGATCAAGCGTAACCAGCAATCTGCTGCGCCAGCCGATCTGTGGCTGGACGGAACGGCCACCTTGCGATCGGTCACGCTCGATGGTGAGCGCCTGTCTGCCGATGCCTACCAGTTGAACGCAGAAGGCTTGCTGATTCCCGGCGTACCCGACAGCTTCATCCTGGAGCTGGAAACCGAACTCGACCCTGCCTCCAATACCAGCCTGATGGGCCTGTATGCGTCCAATGGCAATCTGTTCACCCAGTGCGAACCGGAAGGTTTCCGCAAGATCACCTTCTACATGGACCGTCCGGACGTGATGGCCAAGTTCACCACCACCATTGTGGCCGACAAGCAGAAATATCCGGTGCTGCTGTCCAATGGCAACAAGGTGGGCGAGGGCATGCTGGACAAAAAGCGTCACTGGGTGAAGTGGGTGGACCCCTACCGCAAGCCTTCCTACCTGTTTGCCCTGGTCGCGGGCAAGCTGGTGGCTGCGCGTGACAAGTTCACCACCGTGCGTGGCCGGGAAGTGACGCTGGAAATCTGGACAGAACCGGCGGATCAGGACAAGGTTGCCTTCGGCATGGGTGCCGTCAAACGTGCGATGAAGTGGGATGAACAGCGTTTCGGGCTGGAATACGACCTGGACATCTACATGATCGTCGCCGTCAGCGACTTCAATATGGGGGCCATGGAAAACAAGGGCCTCAATATTTTCAATACCTCGGCCGTGCTGGCACGCAAGGACACCCGCACCGATGCCGAATTCCAGCGCGTTGAAGCCATCATCGCGCACGAGTATTTCCATAACTGGACCGGCAACCGCGTAACCTGCCGCGACTGGTTCCAGCTCTCGCTCAAGGAAGGGCTCACCGTATTCCGCGATCAGGAGTTCAGTTCCGATCTGGGCAGCCGTGCCGTCAAGCGCATTGACGATGTCAAAAGCCTGCGTGCCTTGCAATTCCCGGAAGATGCCGGCCCGACCGCGCACCCGATTCGTCCTGACTCCTATATCGAGATGAACAATTTCTACACCATGACGGTGTATGAAAAAGGGGCCGAAGTCGTCCGCATGTATCACACCCTGCTGGGTGAGGAAGGCTTCCGCAAGGGCATGGATCTGTACTTCAAGCGCCACGATGGCCAGGCAGTGACTTGCGATGATTTCCGTGCCGCCATGGCCGACGCAAACGGGGTGGATCTGGAACAGTTTGCCTTGTGGTACAGCCAGGCCGGTACGCCGCTGCTGCAAGTCAGCAGTGCATACGATGCCGCCGCGCAGCGCTATGCCCTCACCGTCAAGCAGTCCTGCCGCGTTGTGGCTGGCCAGCCTGCACCGCAAGCCCTGCACATCCCGCTGGCCCTGGGCCTGGTAGGAGCGAATGGCCAGGATCTGCCGCTCCAGCTGGAAGGCGAGGATGAGGCACGTCCGGGAACGCGCGTGCTGGATGTCAAACAGGACGAGCAAACCTTTGTTTTCATCAATGTGCCGGAAGAGCCGGTGCCGTCCCTGCTGCGCGGCTTTTCCGCCCCGGTGAAGCTGGAATACGACTGGCGTGATGATCAGCTAGCCTTCCTGATGGCCAATGACAGCGACAGCTTCTGCCGTTGGGAAGCAGGCCAGACCCTGGCCGAGCGGCTGTTCCGCCAGTTGATTGCAGCCCAGGCTGCCGGGCGGGCGCTGGTGCTGCCGGAAACCTTTGTTGCTGCCTTCCGCGCCGTGCTGAAGGACCACGCGGCTGACCCGGCCTTGCGCGCCCTGATGCTCGGCCTGCCGTCGGAAGCGGAAATCCTGGAAATGGTGGATGTCGCCGACCCGGCCGTCATCCATCAGGTGCGTGACTTTGTGCTGGACCAGTTGGCAGAAGCATTGCGTGGCGAATGGCACGAGGCCTACCAGTTGAACCAGACCCGTGAGTACAAGCCCGAAGATGCCGGCAAGCGTGACCTTAAAAACCGCGCCTTGCAGATGCTGACCCGGCTGAACGTGGCCTGGCCGGCCGAAGCGGCACGCAAGCAGGTACTGGAGGCGGACAATATGTCCGACCAGATGGGGGCCATGCTGGCCTTGCGCGACCATGACGGCGAAGAGAGGGACGAGTGCTATACCGCCTTTGCCGCGCGCTGGCAGCGCGATGCACTGGTCATGGACAAGTTCTTCATGCTGGTGGCGTCCAGCCAGCTGGAAGGGACGCTCAGTCATGTGCGTGCCGCCATGGAGCACCCGGCATTCAGCCTGAAAAACCCCAACAAGGCGCGCGCCCTGATTGCCACCTTCGGTAACAATATGGCGCACTTCCATGCAGAAGACGGTAGTGGCTATCGCTTCCTGGCGGATCAGGTACTGGCGCTGGATGCCATCAATCCGCAAGTGGCCAGCCGCATCGTGCGTGCTTTCAATCGCTGGAAAAAGCTGGAGCCGGTGCGTCAGGCGCTGATGAAGGACGAGCTGGAGCGCATGTTGGCCAGCCCCTTGTCCAAGGATGTCTATGAAATTGTCTACAAGAACCTGAATGCCTGAACCGGCTGATGGCAGCTGCTGGACAAACAGAAAAGGGTCGCCGCTGGCGGCCCTTTTTCATTTTCAGCGTACAGGGATATTGACCTGTGAGGTGCTTGTTCGGATCATACGACTGTTTGACTTTAATCTGGCCAGGATGGCGATGACGGAAATCACACAGCAAGATCACTACCTGACGCTGGACGATGGTGAACAGTTATACATGCGGCGCATTTCCCGGGCAGGCAAGGGAGAGCCGGTGTTGCTGGTTCATGGCGTCATGGCCAATGGCCGCATTTTTTACAGCGACAAGGGCAGGGGGCTGGCCCCGTTTCTGGCGTCGGCAGGCTATGACGTGTTCGTTGCCGATCTGCGTGGCCGTGGCCGCAGCACGCCCAAAATCAATGCGGCCAGCCGGCATGGCCAAACAGAAATCATCTGCCGCGACCTGCCAGCCTTGCAGGCCGCCATCCGCAGTATCAAGGGCGACGTCGCCGTGCACTGGATGGCGCACTCCTGGGGTGGTGTGCACATGAGCAGCTGTCTGTTGCGCCATCCACGTTTGTGCTCCCAGGTTGCATCGCTGGTGTACTTTGGCAGCAAGCGCAGTATTGCCGTGCGAAACTGGCGCAAATGGCTGGAGGTGGATCTGGTGTGGAATGTGCTGGCGCGCTGGATCATCCGCGCGGTGGGCTATCTGCCAGCTGCCCGTCTGGGGCTGGGAGCCGATGACGAAACCGAAAAGAGCCATCGGCAAAGCAAGCGCTGGGCGCAGCAGCGCCCCTGGGTCGATAGTGACGATGGTTTTGATTATGGCGCGGCTGCACGTCATGTCTCCTTGCCGCCAGCCCTGTACTTTGCTGCGCACAACGACCCTTGCCGCGGCCATGCCGATGATGTTCGCCGCTTCCGTGCCGAGTCTGGTCCGCATTTGTCGCGCTTCAGGCTGCTGGCGCGCTCCACCGGGCATTGGCATGACTACGATCATGTGTCTTTGCTCACCCATCCGGACGCACCGGCCGATCACTTTCCGCTAGTGCTGGAATGGCTGGCCGGCCGCCATGATCAGGTAATCGACCACACCTGATGAAGATCATTCCACTTGTCAAGACGCTGTGGTAGAACAGCGCGCTCTAGTGGAGAATGTGTGCATGAATCAAGAATCAGTTATCGATCCAGCCAAGCTGGATGCCATCATCGATCAGTTGGCCGAACATGGCTGGGTAGTGGATCAGACCCTGTTCAGCCGCGATGCCATCAAACAGTTGCAGCAGTGCTGCCTTGAACAATGGCAAGCCGGCAGCTTTCATGAAGCCGCGGTGGGGCGGGGGGATCAGCAAGGACGGCGCAGCGAGATTCGCTCGGATTCGGTGCTGTGGCTGGAGTCCGCTGATAGCGCACCCGCCATCCACCATTATTTTTCCACGCTGGATCAGGTGCGTCAGGCCGTCAATCAGGCCTTCTATATGGGACTGGAGGACCTGGAATCCCATTTCGCCGTCTATCCGCCCGGCAGCTTTTACAAGAAGCATCTGGATCGATTCCGCGACGACGATGCCCGCGTCCTGACTGCCGTGCTGTATCTGAACGAAGACTGGCCGGATGATGCCGGTGGGCAGATCCGGCTTTATCTGGACGATGCATGCAGCCAGTCGCTGGACATTGCGCCCACTGCCGGCACGCTGGTGTTGTTCCTGTCTGACCGTTTCTGGCATGAAGTCCTCCCGGCCACCCAGCAACGCTTGTCGGTGACCGGATGGTTCCGCCGCAGGCCGCGGATATAAGCCTGACCATCTTGCTGTGGTATTGCCGTGCTAGAATCAGCCAAAACCGGATGAAATGACAAGGGACGAATCAAGATGTCAGGCAACACCATGGGGCTGCTGTTTACTGTTACCTCTTTTGGCGAGAGCCACGGACCGGCCATTGGCTGTGTGGTGGATGGCTGCCCGCCCGGCCTGGCCATCAGCGCCGAGGAAATCCAGCTGGAGCTGGACCGCCGCAAACCGGGTACCAGCCGTCATGTCACCCAGCGACGCGAGCCCGATACCGTTGAAATCCTCTCCGGTGTGTTTGAGGGCAAAACCACCGGCACACCGATTGCCTTGCTGATTCGCAATACCGACCAGCGCTCCAAGGACTACGGCAATATCGCGGAAACCTTCCGCCCCGGGCATGCCGACTATACCTATTGGCATAAATACGGCGTGCGTGACCCGCGCGGCGGTGGTCGCTCCAGCGCCCGCGAAACCGCGGTGCGCGTCGCTGCCGGTGCCATTGCCAAAAAATGGCTGAAAGAGCGTTACGGCGTGGTGGTGCGTGGCCACATGACCCAGATCGGCGAAGTGAACATTCCGTTCCAGAGCTGGGATGTGGTCAACAACAATCCTTTCTTCGCTGCAGATGAACGTGTGGTGCCGCAGCTGGAAGACTATATGGACAGCATACGCAAGAGCCTGGATTCGGTCGGTGCGCGCTTGCGGGTGGTGGCCGAGAATGTACCCGTCGGCTGGGGTGAGCCGGTGTTCGATCGACTGGATGCTGACATCGCCTATGCCATGATGAACATCAATGCGGTCAAAGGTGTGGAAATCGGTGCCGGTTTTGGCTGCGTCACCCAGCGTGGTAGCGAGCACGGTGATGAATTGACACCACAGGGCTTTGCCAGCAATCACGCTGGTGGCATTCTGGGTGGCATTTCTACCGGGCAGGATATCGAAGTATCCATTGCCATCAAGCCGACATCCTCCATTGCCCAGCCGCGCCGTTCCATCGACAAGCAAGGCAATCCGATACTGATGGAAACCCATGGCCGTCACGACCCCTGCGTCGGCATTCGGGCCACGCCCATCGCCGAAGCCATGCTGGCCCTGGTGCTGATGGATCATGCCTTGCGCCATCGTGCCCAATGTGGCGATGTGGTAGTGGATACCCCCAAAATTCCGGGGCGGATCAGCTAAACTGGGATAAAGCCTGTCTGACAGCCTGGCACCAAGAGAGAGCACACCATGTTGAAGAACCTGATTGGCGGTTTGGCCGGTCGACTGAAAAAAAACGAAGACAGTCCCGACGACGAGATTGCTGCTGTCGAGAAAGAGCTGGAAGCCTCGCCGGTGAAACCCAGCGTAGAGCCGGAACTGATAGAGCAGCTGCCTCCCACTCTCGGCTTTGTCACGCACCAGCCGGTGATGGACCGACAACATCGTGTGGTGGCTTACGAGTTTTTCGTCAAATCCGGGGCCGCAGCCAAAGGGGGCAAGCAGCAGGACTTCGATCGCCTCATGCTGACCACCCTGCAGAATATGGAAGTATTCCGCCTGCTGGCCTATCGTCGTGCACTGGTACACATCTCCATCAGCTCGCTGACCGAGCCCTTGTTGTTGCAGATGCCGGCCAAGAGCGTGATTTTCGTGCTGGAGCCGGATCCGGGTCAGGCGGTGACAGTCGAGGTAATGCCGATTCTGGACGACCTGCGCAGCAAGGGTCTGCGTTTTGCCGTGGAACCGGCTGCCTTTGACAGCCAGGTACTGTCGGAGCGCTTGCAACCGGAACTGTTCAACCGCATGGATTTCATGCTGCTGGACTTCGCCGCACCGTCCACCAGGGTGCTGGCACCCATTCTGGACCAGTTGCCGCGTCGCTATCCCAACGCCCGCTGGATGGCCCGCAATGTCGGTACCGCCGAGGATCTGGACATCTGCTTGCGCGCACCGGGCAGTAACCGTTTCGCCCTGTTCCATGGTCCGTTCATTGCCACGGTTCGCAGCCTGGAAAGCGGCAAGGTGGATAGCAACCAGACCCGTGTACTGCAAATCATGCGCATGCTGCGTGCCAATGCCGAACCGCGCGAACTGGAGGCCCAGTTCAAGCTGGATTCGGTGCTGTTGTTCAAGCTGCTGCGTTTCATCAACTCGCCGGTGAACGGCCTGGCCCGCAAGGTACAAACCATCGAGGAAACGCTGTTGCTGCTGGGCAGGGAAACGCTGTTCAAATGGTTGTCCATGCTGTTGTTCACCGCCAAGAAGGAAGACGGCACTGCGCTGGCATTGCTGGAAAAGTCGCTGATCCGTGCCCGTTTTCTGGAACGGCTGGGGGCCTATCGTGGCAACAAGCTGGAGGCCGAGCACCTGTTCCTGACCGGAATGTTCTCCTTGCTGGATGTCCTGCTGAACCAACCCTTCCCGGATGTGCTGGATCCTCTGGAGTTGCCTCCCACGGTGCGGGATGCCGTGGTGGAAAACAAGGGCATGTTCAGCCCCTATCTGGCGCTGGCACTGGCCTGCGAACAAGGTGATGACCAGCGCATCAATGCCCTGTGCAAGGTGTTGAATTTCGAGGTGGAACATACCTGCCGCTACTACATCGACTCGGTGGTATGGGCGCAGGAGGTGCTGCGCGAAAGTGATGTGCATAATGATGTGGAGGCGGTCTGAGCCTGTTATCATTACGTTTGCTAAGCCAGCATCCTTTGCTGGCTTTTTTCATGGTCGCGCATGTTTGTGTAATTGGCTTATAGTAGCGTTTTGTGCTATTTGTCCTGTGCACTTGGCTGTGCTTGTCAACAACTGACATAAAACTAGATAACAAATACCATAAATTTCCATCGGACTGCGGCATACAATGGCGTTCGACGGAAAAGATAACCCCAGGTACAGCCCAGATGCCGGGCGGTGCGGGCAAGGCAATGTGATGAACACTATTGAGCAGATCAAGCAGTTGATTGTGGAAAAGTTCGGCGTGAAAGCCGAAGAAATTCAGGCCGAACGTGCACTGAGTGAATACGGCCTGGACTCTCTCGGGCAAATTGAATTGCTGTTTGCGATTGAAGAACATTTCTCGGTCTCCATTCCTGAAGAAGAGGCGCATGTCGCCAACCTGCAGGAACTGGCCGACCTGGTAGACCGCTACAAGAGTACCGCCCAATGACGCAGGCGGTAGCCATCACCGGTATTGGCCTGATTTCGCCGTTGGGCAATCAGCTTGATCTGGTCTTTGACAAGCTGATGTCGGGGACCTCAGGCATTCGCAGGTGGGAAGCGGAACAAACCGGGTGCAAGCCTGCGGTGGTTGGTGCGGTGGATTTTGATCCGGCCAACTGGTTTACCCGCCTGCAGCTCTCCGGTGTGGACCGGGTCAGCCAGATGGCGGTGGCCGCAGCCACCCAGGCGCTGGATGATGCCGCCTTGCAATTGCGGGAAGACAAGGAGCAGGTTGGTGTCTATGTCGGTTGTGCCATGGGTGGCAGTACCGCGCTGGACAAGGGTTTCCAGAACTTCTATCAGACCCATACCCGCGTATCCCCCCTGTCGGTGATTGCCAGCATGGCCAATGCGCCTGCCGGGCATATCAGCATGCGCTTTGGCATTACCGGTCCTGCGGTCAATTATTCGGTCGCTTGTGCTTCCTCTGCCATTGCGCTGGGTGAAGCCATGCGTGCCATTCGCCATGGCGAAATCCGTCAGGCCATTGCCGGTGGTGCCGAAGCCATGTTGCTGCCCGGCATCATCAATGGCTGGCAGTCCATGCAGGTGCTGGCCAATCCGGATGGGGATCACCCCGAGCAGGCCTGCCGCCCCTATGACAAGACGCGCAGTGGGCTGGTACTGGCGGAAGGTGCTGCCTTTCTGGTGCTGGAACGGCTGGATGATGCCTTGGCTCGTGGCGCTCGCATCTATGCCACGCTGGATGGCTATGCCTGCCGCAGTGATGCAACGCACATCACCAAGCCTGATGTCGCCGGACAGGTGCGTACCATGCGTGCTGCGCTGGCAGATGCCGGCCTTGCGCCGGAAGCCATCGGTTACTGCAACAGCCACGGTACAGCCACCCAAGTGGGGGATGTGGTGGAATGCGAAGCCTTGCAGTCCATCTGGGGTGAGAACACGCCGGGCCTGCGCGTGAGTGCCACCAAGTCCATGCATGGACACTTGCTGGGTGCCACCGGCGGGCTGGAAACCGCCATCACCGCGCTGGCCTTGTACCATCGCCAGATTCCGCCGACTGCACATTGTCAGCAACTGGATGAAAACTGCCGGGTGCAACATGTGTTGGGCCAGGGTGTGGCAGCTCCCGAGCTGGCCGCAGCCATCAGCAACTCGTTTGCTTTTGGTGGCAGCAATGCCAGCCTGGTATTGCGTCGCCATCAGTAATGGCCGTACCCATCTTGTCAAAGCCCGCTTCGGCGGGCTTTTTCATTGATGTTCCGGCTCAGGCACGGCGAAAGGTCAGGCTGATGCGTCGTTTGCCGAGCAAGGCATGATCCCCATCGGCCAGGGGCATGATGCCGTGGAAACACAAACGTGCAGGCCCGCCAAAAACCAGTACATCGCCATGTTGTAGCAACAGTTTACGGTAGGGGTCTTGCCGTTGCAGGCCGCCCAGCATGAAGCGGGCGGGCAAGCCAAGTGACAAGGTAAGGATGGGGTGCGCGAAGTCGCGTTCATCCCGGTCCTGATGCAAGGACATCTTGCTGCCTGCCTGATAGCAGTTGATCAGACAGGCATTGCTGACAAAGTTGTCAAATCCGGCTTCGGCTGCCCAGATGCGGGCCAGTTCCTGCAAAACCTCCGGCATGGCGGGCCAGGGCTGGCCGCTTTGCGGGTCCAGCCTGCTGTAGCGATAACCATGCCGATCGCTGATCCAGCCCAATTCTCCGCAATTACTCATCGCCACCGACATGGTGTATCCACCCGGTGTTTGCATCTGCCGCAAGGGTGCTTGCCGCAAGACGTCTTCCACGGCCTGCCAGATGGCAGGCATCATGGAATTGGCCTGCCCGGAAAGCAGACAGACGCCTTCTGCCAGCTGTTCTTGAGATGGGAACAGGCTGGCATCGTCAAACAGATCAGTCTGCATTGTCCCTTCCTTCTATGGCATCGCGTTCGCGCTGCAATAATGATTGTTTACGTTCCAGACCCCAACGATAGCCGGACAAGCCACCATCCTGGCGAATCACCCGGTGGCAGGGAATGGCCACTGCCAGTGTATTGGCCGCACAAGCCCGCGCCACGGCACGCACGGCGGATGGCTGGCCAATCCTGGCAGCCAGTTCGGCATAGCTCATGGTCTGGCCCGGAGGGATGTCCCGCAGTGCCTGCCATACCCGCTGCTGGAAAGCGGTACCGCGAATGTCCAGGGGCAAGTCCAGGCCCAGCTGTGGTTGGTCGATCAGGCTGATCACGGCAGCCATCTGCTGTTCGAATGCCTGTTCGTCACCGCGCAAGTCGGCCTTGGGAAACTGATCCTGCAATTGCTTAAGCAATAGCGCCGGATCATCCCCCAGCAAAATGGCACAAATACCCAGCTGGCTTTGCGCCAACAGAATGGCACCCAGGCTGCACTGGGCAATGGCAAAGTGGATGATGCTGCGCGGCGCACCTGCACGGCGTTCGCTGGCGGTCATGCCCAGTCGTTGATTGGCTTGCGCATAAAAGCGGCTGCTGGACTGATAACCGGCATCAAGAATGGCATGGGTGATGGTAGGGGCGACAGGCAGCTGTTGTTGCAGGCGCTCATGTCGCAAGGCCATGGCGTAGGCATGGGGCGTCAGGCCGGTAATGCGCTTGAACAGGCGATGAAAGTGAAACGGACTGATGCCGGCTCTCTTTGCCAGCTGCTGCAGGGTGGGCGTTTCCTCGGCCTGTGCAAGGTAGTGGCAAGCGGAGGTAATGATGTCCGCCTGACGCTGGGACAGACTGGTTTCATCCGGTGTGCAGCGCAGGCAGGCGCGGTAGCCTGCTGCTCTTGCATCCTCCCCGTTGGCAAAAAAAAGCACGTTTTCCCGTTTGGGCAAGCGTGAGGGACAAGTAGCCCGGCAGTAAATACCGGTTGTCCGCACGGCATAGACAAACTGCCCGTCAGCCTGCGGGTTGCGTGTCATCACATCTTGCCAACGCGCATCCGCCAGCTCATCCGGCAGCTCTGGTGAGGAAGAAGTGGAAGCCATGGTCTGTTACTCCGGGTGTGGAATGAGGGAACAATAAGCACAATCCATTGCGCTGACACCCGCTTACTTGCGCTCAAATTCTAGCAGACTAGGCCAACTGCAAAAAAATAAGCCTGCACGATGGCAGGCTTGAGAAGGATCAACTGACTTGCGAAGGGCTTAGAAACTCTTGGACAGACCGATCAGCTCGCCATTACGGGCGCTGCCACCGGCTTGCGGCTTGTCATGCGACAGCTCGATGTAAGCCATGGTGTGCTTGCTCAGGTTGTAATGCACCAGCAGGTTGACGTATTTCTCCGTGCCTTGCACCAGCGCCGGAGAATTATCCTTGCGTACCCCGGTTTGCAGGCCCAGCTGGGTATTGCCGATGGTGTAGTAGGCATACAGTGAGGTAGCGTTGATCACGCTGTCATCGGCCAGCTTGTTACGCTGGTATTCCACTGCCAGTTCCAGCGCATCAAGCGGCTTGTAGTTGGCGGTCAGGTGCAGCTGGCGATTGCTACCCAGCTGGCTGGTGTTGTTGGCATTGCTGTTGGTGGTGTTGCTGGAGGCGCCATAGTTGGCAGAAACCGTCCAGTTGCTGCCGCTGAAACCGGCCAGCACGGAGTAGCGATTGGTGCCGCTATTGCTGGTGGTCTTGTTTTCATCGGTGGAGAACTGCACGCCACCGTAGAAGCCGCCCAGATTGCCCGGCAGGTCGTAACGGACCATGTTGTTGCCGGTTACGCCGCCATACCAGCCCAGGTGGTTGTCCGGGCCAGCCCATACGCTGTAATCGAACTTGCCGTCTTCCACGTTGCCGGTACCCTTGCCGGCACGGATCATACCGAAGCTACCCTTCAGGCCAACAAAGCTGTCGTCGCTGGCAAAGGTGTTGGCTTGTTTGCCCATTTCATCGTAGCCGCTACCGGTCGGCGAGAAACGGTTGTTCACCTGGAAGATGGCGCTCAAGCCATTGCCGAGGTTTTCTTCACCATTGAAGTTGATCTGACCACGACCGGCCACATTGGTTGTGGATACGGCAGCCGGGTTGGTGGTGTAACCCCAGGAGCTGTTTGCTGCACCGTTGTATTGCAGAACGCCGGCACGGACAAAACCGGAAATGGTTACGCCTTCATCAGCATGGGCGTAACCGGCGCAGGCAGCCAGTACGGCCAGAGCAATGTATTTGTTTTGCATCTTGTCTATCTCCAATTGTCTCGCTTTGTTGTTTTGCTACTTAAGTTTGCGCTGGCAACCGGCGTTTCTTGCCTGACTTGTCCACCGCAAAAGCAGGGACATTGTTAATTTCTGTGATATTTACGGTCAAACGCATTTTATGTAGTGTTTTCACTACATATTGACACTGATGTATGTAGTAATTTAGCTACATTAAATTTGGGTTATTTCTGGCGATTTGTACGTATTTATTACTAGGAAATTTCATAAAATTTATCAGTTCAGCACTTATTCACTGTCGTTGGTAATCTGCAACAAAGTGGCATGATGTGTCTCATTTATGGGCTTTATTGGATTTATGCTGCATCTGCACAAAATTGTTTGCAATTTAATATTATGTATTTGTGAATAATTTGTAGTCTTTGAAATGGGTTTTGCTTATAAATTGGCGATTGTGGTGGACCCATTCACCAAAATCCGGCTGATTTTTCACAGTTTTGATGCAGGAATATGGCAGTCATGCGGAACGGTTAGAAAATCTGCACGATATTAGTGCGATGCAGCAAAATTCAGACTGATGCTCCATTCTGGAAGGTCTGCGCAATAAAATTGCGCCTGACGACAGGATTAGGTCATGGCTTGCAATGGCAGGAGAAAACCAATGCCGGGCACTTGCCAGCAACTGAAAGGGAGGGTTTGCCATCAGGATGGCATCCACGGTATCGCAAGGGCAGGGTGATTTGGCTGTGGGCAGTCTGGCAGTCTTGGCAAGCTGAAGCGGGATGTGTCGCGAGGACGGCAGAAAAACAAAAAAGCCCTTGATTGCTCAAGGGCTTAAATGTTGGTCTGGCGGAGAGGGAGGGATTCGAACCCTCGGTACGCTCGCACGTACGCCTGATTTCGAGTCAGGTACATTCGACCACTCTGCCACCTCTCCGACTCAGAGATGCGCAGTTTATTGGTGGAGGTGCTTCCTGTCAATAGCATCTGCATGAAAGCGCTGTTTTCGGGGCCGGAAGTGGGCCTGGCGAGAGTAGTCAGGTCTCTTGGTGGTGGGCTTGCGGTGGGCTTGCTAAACTCGGCGGCTTATCAGGCAGCTGCCGGATGCAGGCTGCAGCACAGGGGATTGCAGTGAAACTATCAAGCAGGATGGATGGCGTGGCGCCATTTCAGGTGATGGCCATTCTGGAGCGGGCGCGGGCCTTGCAGGCAGAAGGCCGTGATGTGATTCATCTGGAAGTGGGCGAGCCGGATTTTGCCACACCACACGCGATTGTAGAGGCGGGACGGCAGGCGCTGGCGGATGGTCATACTTTCTATACTGCGGCGCAGGGGCTGCCACAATTGCGCCAAGCCATCGCCGGTTTTTATCAGCAGCGTTATGGCGTGACGGTGGATGCGCGTCGCATCATCGTGACACCGGGTGCGTCGGGCGCCTTGCAGATTGCCTTGTCCTTGCTGGTCAATCAGGATGATCAGGTGTTGATGGCCGACCCTACCTATCCCTGTAACCGGCATTTTGTCAGCCTGCTGGGTGGTGAGCCGGTTTGCCTGCCGGTGGGGCCGGATACCCGCTATCAGTTGCTGGCCGGCGGTGTGGATGCTGCCTGGGGCGAACGAACGGTGGCGGCCATGGTGGCCAGCCCGGCCAACCCGACCGGGACATTGCTGACCGCAGACGAGTTGGCGGCACTGAGTGCCAGCTGCAAGCAGCATGGCGGCAGCCTGATTGTGGACGAAATCTATCATGGCCTGACTTATGGCTGTGATGCGGCAACTGCGCTCGCAGTGGACCCGGATGTATTTGTGATCAACAGCTTTTCCAAGTATTTCCAGATGACGGGCTGGCGGCTGGGCTGGCTGGTGGTGCCGGATGATTATGTCGAACCGGCATTGCGCCTGGCACAGAACCTGTTCCTGTGCCCGCCGGCGATGGCGCAATATGCGGCGCTGGCAGCTTTCCGGCCGCAGGTGATTGCCGAGCTGGAGCAACGCCGTGCCGAGTTTGGTCGGCGTCGGGATTTCCTGTTGCAGGCGCTGCCGCAACTGGGATGGCAGCTGCCGGTGCAGCCTGAAGGTGCGTTTTATCTGTACGCCGATGTCAGCGCGGTAACGGATGACAGCTTTGCCTACTGCGCGCGTTTGCTGGAGGAGGTGAATGTGGCCATCACGCCCGGAGCGGACTTTGGCCAGTTTGGCGCGGCCCGCCATGTGCGGGTGGCCTACACCACCGGCGTCGACCGGCTGGCGGAGGCGGTGGCGCGGATTGCCAGCCTGGGCTGATGGGGCCGGTGACGTGTGATGAACAAAAAGGCTGCCAGATGGCAGCATTTTTTGCTGGAGTGCGAGCGACAACGTTCAGTGGTGAATGTCCAGCGTCACATCGCCACGTTCTTCCGCCACCGATTGCAGGATTTCCAGTAGCGTGGCGTAGACATCTGCCCCCAGTTTGCTGCGGGATAGCTCGGTGTCGCGCCAGACAATTTCAAACGGGCCGCTGACATCGCCACTCAGGCTGTCGTACAGGGCATCCAGATTGCGGCCGAAGTGAGCCGGCAAGTGCAGCTGGCGGCTGATTTCATCGTAAAACTGTTCCAGTGATGTGATCTGTTGCAACTGGCAGATGATTACTGACATGCAGGCACCTCGATAAATCGCTGGTAGTGATCGACAGAAACAAAGCGCTGGCCGGCACGGGAAAATACCAGACGATTGGTGCCACGCTTGCCACCTTTATAGTTCAAATCCGCTTCCTGCCATTGCCCCTTGGGCAGCTGCTTTTCGTAATTGCCGAACCGGTCGCCACCAATGGATTTGCCTTGCAGGGCGGGCACGCTCCACAGGCTGCGGCCCGGTTGCCAGCCTGCGGCTTGCGCCTGACGCTTGGGAATGAACTGATCCGGCAGTCGGCCGGTTTGTTTCAGTGCCTGCAATACATTGCCAAGTTCGGCTGGGTCCAGCCGGTTGCCGGTTTGCTGGTTCACCATGCCGGCAACATCGCTGCATCGGGGCAGTGCCCAGGCTGCGGGCGCGAGCAGGGTGGTGAGCAGCAGTGCTTGCAAGACGTGACGTAGCCGCATGATTTACTCCAGATTCAGGGATTCGACAGCATGGCCGTGACCGATCAGCAATGGCAGCATGCTGGCCATGGGCTGGGTGTCCGGCGCGGTGGTGATGAAACGGTAGCAGCGATCCCCAATACTGTCGCTGCCATGTTGCTGCAGCAGCGAGTCCACGCGCCGGGCAATCGCCTCGGCCGGGTCGTACAGCGCAATCTGCTCACCAGTCAGCTCGCGGATCAGCGGTGACAGAAAGGGGTAGTGCGTGCAACCCAAGGCGATGTGGTCGATGTTTTCCTGTAGCAGCGGCTGCACCACGGCGGCAACCCGGGCGCGGGTGAGGGCGCTGTCGAGCTCTCCCGCTTCCACCTGTTCCACCCAGCCCACACCGGGGCGACGCAGCACTTCCACCTCCCCGGCATGTTTGTCCAGCAGTGCCTGTACCCGTTCGCTGGCCAGCGTGGCCTGGGTGGCCAGCACGGCAATGCGGCCGGTCCGGCTGGCAGCGGCAGCCGGCTTGATGGCCGGTTCCACGCCGACGATGGGAATGGGCAGGTGCTGGCGCAGCGCGGCCACGGCGGCGGTGGTGGCGGTATTGCAGGCCACCACCAGCAGGCTGGCACTCTGGCTGTGCAGGTAGCGGCCGACTTTCAGGCTGCGCGCGATGATTTCGACCTTGCTGCGTCCGCCATAGGGGCAGTAAGCCTGATCAGCCAGGTAGGTAATGGGCCAGTCAGGCAGGGTAGCCTGAACGGCACGCCAGATGGATAGCCCACCCAGCCCGGAGTCGAACATCGCAATCATGTTGTGCGGCTTAGTTGTTCTGGATGACGATCTTGGGGAACTTGCCAGAGAAGTCCTGGGCCTTTTCGCCCACCTTCACCGCCAGTTTGCGGGCAATGTCCTTGTACAGGGCGGCTAAATTGCCATCCGGGTCGGCAGCGACGGTGGGTTTGCCCTGGTCTACCGCCAGGCGGATACCCATGTCCAGCGGCAGCGAACCCAACACTTCCACGCCAAAGTCGGCAGCCATGCGCGCAGCACCGCCTTCGCCGAAGATGTGTTCGGCATGACCGCAGTTGCTGCAAATATGGATGGCCATGTTTTCCACCATGCCCAGAATGGGCACGCCCACTTTCTGGAACATGGTGACCCCCTTGCGGGCATCCAGCAGGGCAATGTCCTGCGGGGTGGTGACAATCAAGGCACCCGTCACCGGCACTTTTTGCGACAGGGTGAGCTGGATGTCACCGGTACCCGGCGGCATGTCGATGACCAGATAATCCAGATTGTCCCAGCGGGTGTCATTCAGCAGTTGTTGCAAAGCCTGGCTCACCATCGGGCCGCGCCATACCATGGCCTGGTCGGCATCTACCAGATAGCCGATGGACATGGTCTGGATGCCGTAATTGATGATGGGTTGCAGGCTCTTGCCATCCGGTGTTTCCGGGCGCTGGCCTTGCAGGCCCAGCATCAACGGTTGCGACGGGCCGTAGATGTCGGCATCCAGAATCCCTACGCGTGCCCCTTCGGCTTGCAAAGCCAGTGCCAGGTTGACCGCCGTGGTGGATTTGCCCACGCCGCCCTTGCCGGATGCAACGGCAATCACGTTTTTCACGCCAGGCAACAGGGGAACGCCACGCTGGGCTGCGTGGCTGGTAATCTGGCTTCTCACGCCTACATTCAATGCACGGCCTGCCGCGATGGATTGCAAGGCGGTGCGGAATTCTTCGGCCACCCGTGCAAACTGGCTGGCGGCCGGATAGGCCAGTACCACGTCCAGCGACAGCTGATCAGCGCTGATCTTGATGTTCTTCACTGCCTTGGCGGCAACATAGGTTTTACCGGTATTGCTGTCGGTCAGGCCGGCAACGGCCTCCAGCACTTGGGCGTCGGTCAGGGTCATGGTATCGGCTGCGCTATCTGCGTCCGGCTTGTTGCCGAACAGCTTGGTCAGTTTGGAGAGCATGGGGGCGATGAAAGTGGGTGAATACCCGACAATTTTACTATGTTTTTGGGACAGCGGTGTTGCCCCTTCTGTAAGTGGGCATGTTACTCCCGCGCGCCTGTGCTGGCTATGGGTTTGGCCTTGGGCAAGTTGTGTCTGCAATTATTGCTTCATCTTGAATTAATTTGCCGCAAGCACTTGATCTGTGTAGAATTCCCGGCTTTTTTTCGTGCGCTGGCTGCTGTTTTCTGCCACGCCCGGGTTCGGCCCTGTCAGGCCGTGGCCATGATCTTTGTTGCCAAGAAAGGTTGTTGTCTTGCAGTCCAAACATGTTTCCCTCAGCGCGGCGAATCTGCTGTTTCCGCTGGCGCTGGTTTTGTTCGAATTTGCCGTTTATATCGCCAATGATATGGTGCAACCCGCCATGTTGCAGGTTACCCGCGAGTTTCTGGTGGGCAGCAGTTGGGTGCCCACTTCCATGACGGCCTTTCTGGTCGGCGGTGCCTTGCTGCCCTGGCTGACCGGCCCCCTGTCGGACCGTATCGGTCGTCGCCCGGTACTGTTGTTCGGCGTGGCCTTTTTCATGCTGTCCTGCCTTGCCACTTATCTGGTTCATTCCATCGAAGCTTTCATTGCGCTGCGAGTGGTGCAGGGCATGGGCTTGTGCTTTATCAATGCGGTGGGCTATGCCGCAGTACAAGAGGCGTTTGAGGAAACCACGGCAGTCAAGGTAACCGCGCTGATGGCCAATGTGGCGCTGATTGCACCACTGGTCGGCCCGCTGGCCGGTGCCGCTCTGGTGGAAATCGCCCCCTGGCGCAGTTGCTTCCTGGTGATTGCCGCGCTGGCTGGCCTTGCCCTGCTGGGGCTGGTGTGGAAGATGCCGGAAACCGTGGTGCCGGGTCAGAACCGCCAGCCCTTGACGCAGATGGGGGCCGATTACCTGCGCTTGCTGAAACAGTCGCGCTTTGTACTGTCTGCGCTGTGCATTCCACTGCTGGCCCTGCCGCTGATGGGCTGGATTGCCTTGTCGCCGGTACTGCTGGTGCGCGACCTTGGCATGAGCACGGTGGAATACGGCCTGATGCAGCTGCCGGTGTTTGGCGGGCTGATTGCCGGCAACTTTGCGCTGGCCATGGTGGCGGATCGCTGGCCGCTGGGTCGTTCAGTCTTTGTCGGCATGGGCCCGATTGTTGGCGGCCTGCTCTTGATGCTGGCTGGTGTGCTGTTTACCGCCGAGCCGGTGTGGCTGATGGTGGCCGGCATGAGCCTGATGAGTTTTGGCGAAGGACTGAGCTTTGGCGTGCTGTACCGCTTTGCCCTGATGTCATCCCCAGTGGCCAAGGGCACGGTATCGGCCGCCATGAGCATGCTGTCGATGGCTGGCTATGCACTGGGTATCGAGCTGTTCCGGCTGGCTTATGTTGCCGCTGGCATGGCGGGTTTTGCCGCTTGCTCGGTATTTACCGCGGTATTGTTCGTGCTGCTGGCGCGCCGCACCGTGCCGCAGGCCATGGCCGAGCGCGCAGCACCGGCCGATTACCTGCCGCTGGAGCTGCAGGGCCAGAACAGCTAAACCACGATTTTCCCTGCACAAGCACCCGGTGTGATGGCTTTTATCGCCCATCCGCCGGGTTTTTGCCGAACAGCGCCGTGACCGGTAAGGCGATACGGTTCTATAATCGACGGCTTGAGATCGCTTACCATCAGGAACACCCACCATGAGCAAACGCAAGATTCTGGTAACCAGTGCACTGCCTTACGCCAACGCGGGGCTGCATCTGGGCCACATGCTGGAACAGATCCAGACCGATGTCTGGGTGCGTTTCCAGAAAATGCGCGGGCACGAATGCTATTACGTGTGCGCGGATGACACCCACGGCGCCCCCATCATGCTGGCCGCCGAAAAGCAGGGCATCACCCCCACCCAGCTGGTGGATGCAGTACGCGAGCTGCATCTGGCTGATTCGCAGGGCTTCCTGATTGGCCACGACAACTACTACAGCACCAACAGTCCGGAAAACAAGGCATTCGCCGAGCAGGTGTACAAGGCCCTGCGTGCTGACGACAAGATTTCCAGCCGCACCATCGAGCAGCTGTTCGACCCGGAAAAACAGATGTTCCTGCCGGACCGGTTCGTCAAGGGTGAATGCCCCAAGTGCGCGGCCAAAGACCAGTACGGCGACAACTGTGAAGTGTGCGGTGCCACTTACAACCCGACCGAACTGAAGAACCCGTACTCGGCGGTATCCGGTGCCAAGCCGGTACTGAAAACCTCCGAGCACTACTTCTTCCGCTTGGGCGAATGCGCCGACTTCCTCAAGGGCTGGACCAGCGGCAGCAGCGTGCGTGCCGATGGCGTCACGCAGCCGCACTTGCAGCCGGAATCGCTCAACAAGATGAACGAGTGGATCGAAGGCGGCCTGCAGGACTGGGACATTAGCCGCGATGCCCCGTATTTCGGTTTTGAAATTCCGGATGCGCCGGGCAAGTACTTCTACGTCTGGCTGGACGCACCGATTGGCTACATGGCCAGCTTCAAGAACCTGTGCGACAGCAAGGGCATCGATTTTGACGCCTGGTTCAAGCCGGGCTCGGATGCCGAGATGTATCACTTCATCGGCAAGGACATCCTGTACTTCCACGCGCTGTTCTGGCCGGCCATGCTGAATTACTCCGGCCTGCGTGCTCCTAGCGGCGTGTTTGCCCACGGCTTCCTCACCGTGGACGGACAGAAAATGTCCAAGTCGCGCGGCACCTTCATCCAGGCCAAGAGCTATCTGGACTGCGGCCTGAACCCGGAATGGATGCGCTACTACATGGCGGCCAAACTCAACGGTCGCATCGAAGACATCGACCTCAACCTGAACGACTTCGTGGCCCGGGTGAATTCCGACCTGGTAGGCAAATACATCAACATCGCCAGCCGCTCTGCCGGTTTCATCAGCAAGCGTTTTGGCGGCAAGCTGGCCGACAGCGTGGCGGATACGGCCATCCTGCACAAGCTGCAAGTCGCTGCGCCGGAACTGGCCGCTGCGTTTGAAGCACGTGAATATGCCAAGGCACTGCGCGATGTAATGGCACTGGCCGACGAGGTGAATGCCTATGTCGATGCCAACAAGCCGTGGGAACTGGCCAAGCAGGAAGGGCAGGATGCACGCCTGCAGGAAGTCTGCACCGTGCTGATCAACGCCTTCCGCCTGCTCACCATCTACCTCAAGCCGGTACTGCCCAAGCTGGCCGAAGGCGTGGAAGCCTTCCTCGGCGTGGCGCCGCTGGCCTGGTCCGATGCCGACAGCCTGCTGTTGGGCAACACCATCAACACCTATCAGCACCTGATGCAGCGCATCGACCCGGCGCTGATCGACAAACTGATCGAAGCAAACAAACAGAATATGCAAGCCACCAGCAACACCCCGGCCGCTGCCGCTTACGAGCCGCTGGCCGACACCATCAAGATTGACGACTTTGCCAAGGTGGACCTGCGTATCGGCAAGGTACTGGCCTGCAACTTTGTCGAAGGTTCGGACAAGCTGTTGCAGTTCACCGTTGATCTGGGCTTTGAACAGCGCAACATCTTCTCCGGCATCCGCTCTGCTTATCAGGAACCGGAAAAGCTGGTGGGCCGCAATGTGGTAGTGGTGGCCAATCTGGCCGAGCGCAAGATGCGTTTTGGCGTGTCACAAGGCATGATTGTCTGCGCCTCCGGTGCCGATGACAATTCCGGCCTGTTCCTGCTGGATGTGGATCAGGGCGCCGCACCAGGCATGCGTATCGGTTAAGCGGACGGCGTTTCGCCCCCATACAGCCCTGCCCCTGATGTGGCAGGGCTTTTTCTTTGTTGTGCCAGAAAACCGTCACGAATGTGTCATTTGGGGCTGTTAGAGTCTTTCCTCATAACAATGTGGAACTATATTGTTGGCTTATTTGTCAATAACGTGTTAAACCTTTAGATCAAACTAAAATTTTGTCGCAATGATAAAAAAAACAAGGAAATATAAAAATGCAAATCTCTCAATTGAAACCGGGTTACACCGTCCTTGAGCATAAAGACAGTGGCGATATCGTCCACTACACCGTCGTCAGCATCCGCCAGGTTGGCAAGATGTTTGAAGTGACATTCCAGTCGGTACTTGGCCTGGCCAGTGCCTTCTATCCGGCCAACGGCTTCATTCACGCAGCCGCCTGAGCCCGCACACCGACCCGACGAACCCGGGTCGACATCAAGCAAAGCACCCCGCCGTCGGCGGGGTTTTTGTTTGCGGCTGCGCATGGCTGATGGATTCTGCCGTATCATGACGGACTGCGTGTTTGCTTAGTCCTATTCCCCATGACCCGTCTGTACCAACTGCTTCCCGAACTGCTTGCCAACGTTGTGTTGCCCTGGCTGTGCTATCGCTGGGCACAGCCGCAATGGGGCGAAACTGCCGGGCTGATTGCATCTTCCTTGCCGCCCATCGCCTGGAGCGTGGTCGAGTTGCTGCGCTTTCGCCGTATTGATGCGCTCAGCCTGCTGGTATTGGGCGGCATTGCCCTGTCCTTGCTGGCCATCTTGCTCGGTGGCAGTCCAAGGGTATTGCTGATGCGCGAATCCTTGCTGTCCGGTTTGATTGGCCTGGCATTCCTGCTCTCATTGTTGCTGCCCAAACCGTTGCTGTTCTATCTGGCGCGTGCGACGGTGGCACGTGAATCAGCCGAAGGAGAGTGGAGGTTTGATGTGCGCTGGCAGGAAGCAGCCTTTCGGCGCGGCATTCGCCAGCTCACCTTGCTGTGGGGTGGGGGATTGTGTGCTGAAACGCTATTGCGTGCCTTGCTGATCTGGCAGTTGCCAGTGGAGCGTTTCCTGATTGTGTCGCCCTTTGTCAGCTACGGCATCATGGGCTTGCTGCTGGCCGGTACCTGGCTGGGCCGGCGCCGTTTGCGGGCCAACAGCCCCCTCTCGGTTTCTTGATGGCAAAAAAAGAGGCCGCCCGGGGAGGCGGCCTTGAATTTCCGTGATGAACACTTAGGAGAATACGTGCTGCACACCTGAGGAGGTGGCACAGAACGATTCGAACTGCACTGGCTACCTGTCTGTCGCACGTTCATCGCAAGAACGGTGACGGGATGTGCGGCGGGCTGCCAATCACTCTTGGGGCAGAAGTGATTGGCGGTAACACAGGTATAACTTTAGGCCAGCAATGTTGAGAAGGTGTGTCATGCAAAGCGGCAAATGTTAATAAGTTTTACAAATAAGCTGGCTGTCATATTAAAAAAATTTTAAGAAACTGTTGACAGACGAAAGCCCTGCTTGTACTATGCACTCCTCTTCTGAAGTAACACAGCAGAAGACAGCGACAGAACACTGACGCGGGATGGAGCAGTCTGGTAGCTCGTCGGGCTCATAACCCGAAGGTCGTAGGTTCGAATCCTGCTCCCGCAACCAAAAATAGTCCCGGCCTGATAGCCGGCACTAGTCAGGAAACCCCGATAGAACATCGTTTCTACGGGGTTTTTTGTTATTCCAGCAGACCTGCCGTGCAGGCAGCAGTTGCCCGGGTGGACAGCTTATACTGAAAGCTCATCCATCGCCGTCAGAGAGCCAACATGCGCATTGCTGTTTTCGATACCAAAAACTACGACCGCCAAAGCCTGGATGGTGCCAATCAGCAGTTCGGCCATCAACTGAGCTACTTCGAACCACGACTCAACCGTGACACGCTGGAACTGGTGCACGATGTTGATGCGGTCTGTCCCTTTGTCAATGACCGGCTGGATGCCGAGGTGATTGCCAGCCTGGCGGCGCGTGGCGTGCGCCTGATTACCTTGCGCTGTGCCGGTTTCAATGGCGTGGATCTGGCAGCCTGCCGCCAGCACGGCATTGCCGTAACGCGCGTACCAGCCTATTCGCCCCATGCGGTGGCCGAACACGCGTTTGCCTTGTTGCTGGCCGTGGTGCGGCGTATTCACAAATCCTATGTCCGGGTGCGCGAAATGGATTTCTCGCTGGACGGGCTGGTAGGTTTCGATCTGTATCGCAAGACCATCGGCGTGGTAGGTACCGGGCGCATTGGCCAGGCAACCATTTCCATTGCCAAGGGCTTTGGCATGCGGGTGTTGGCGTTTGACATATTCCCGCAAGCCGGGCTGGATGAAAAGCTGGGGTTTGAATATGTCACGCTGCCGCAGTTACTGGCGGAATGCGATGTGGTCAGCCTGCATCTGCCACTGACGGTAGAGACGCAGCACATGATCAATGCCAGCTCACTGGCCGGCATGAAGCCCGGCGCGGTGCTGATCAATACCAGTCGGGGCGGGCTGATTGAAACAGCGGCGCTGATTTCTGCATTGAAGGATGGCCGGCTGGCTGGTGTGGGCCTTGATGTGTACGAGATGGAAGAGGGCGTGTTTTTTGAAAACCACTCGGAACTCGGCTTGCAGGATGACCAGTTAGCCCGCCTGCTGACCTTCCCCAATGTGCTGGTGACAGCACATCAGGGTTTCCTTACGCGCGAGGCGCTGGACAATATTGCCGAAACCACGCTGGCCAATGCCACGGCATTCGAGCAGGGCCGGCTGCTGGACAACAAGGTGTGAGGCGGCCAGCCTCAGCCATGCTGACGGCGGAACACCCAGCGCCGGGTGTCTGACTCGCTGCTGTCAAAATGGTAACCGGCCAGATTGAAGTCCTGCAGCGCTTCCGGGATGTCCACCTTGTGCAGTGCCGCCCAGCGCGCCATCAAGCCACGTGCCTGTTTGGCGTAGAAGCTGATGATTTTGTACTGGCCGTTCTTGTAGTCCTGGAATACCGGCGTAATCAGCCGGCCGTGCAGTTTGGCCGGTTTGACCGATTTGAAGTATTCGTCGGATGCCAGATTCACCAGCACAGGGTTGTCCGACCCGTCCAGTAGTGTGTTCAGCGCATCGGTAATGCGCTCGCCCCAGAATGCATACAGGTTGGTCCCGCGTGGATTGGCCAGTCTGGTGCCCATTTCCAGGCGGTAAGGCTGCATCAGGTCCAGCGGTCGCAACAGGCCGTACAGGCCGGACAGAATGCGCAGGTGATTTTGCAGGTAGTCCAGTTGATCTTCGTTCAGGCTGGCCGCGTCCAGTCCTTCATAGACATCCCCCAGGAAGGCCAGTACTGCCTGTTTGGCGTTGGCCGGAGTGAAGTCGGGGTGCCAGTCGTGATAGCGGCCAACATTCAGCGTGGCCAGGGCGTCGCTGATGTCCATCAGCTTGGCAATGTCGGCCGGGCTTTTCTCGCGCAGCACCTGAATCAGCTGCTGGCTGTCGGCCAGGAAGTCGGGCTGAGTATGGCGCGTGGTGTGGGGCGGTGTGGTGTAGTCCAGCGTCTTGGCCGGGGAAAGTACCATCAACATGGGGCGATGTCCTTGCAGCAGAATGGGGTGAATTGTAACGGAGCCGATGGATTAGCGTGCGGGGGCCATGAGCCTGGCCTTGCCGGAAACGCGAATTGAACTGCCTATTTCAGTCGGGATCGTGGCCTGCAAGCAAGAGCGCTGGCCCATATCCTCACCTTGTACCACCTCGATATGGCCGCCATGCTCCCAGCCAATATCTCGCAGATAACCGGCCAGGGCGGCCGTGGCCGCTCCGGTGGCCGGGTCTTCATAAACGCCGCCTGCAGCAAAGGCATTACGGCTGTGAAAGCGTTGCTGGTCCTCTGCCCACAGCAGCAGGATGGTGGTCAGGCCGGCACGGCGCATCAAGTCGCGGCCTGCTTCCAGCGAGTAGCGCATGGCGGATAGGGTGGTGCGTTCTTGTAAGGCGAGCAGCAGGTGGTCGGCTCTAGCATGGATCAGGGCAGGAGGCAGCTTTGGGCAGAGCTGGTCGGCACTTAGTCCGAACAAGTCGAGTGCTTCTTGCAGTAAGGCTGCAGGTGCCGCAGTACTGCGTGTCGGTGGCGATTGCAGGGCGGCACTAAGCTGTCCCGCTTGGTATTGGCCACTGACGCTGATGTTGGCCTGATTCAGTTGGAGGGGAAAATCCCCATTGCCATATTGCATCGCCATAGCCGCTCCCAGTGCAATGGTGGCATGGCCGCAAAATGGAACCTCTGCTTCTGGTGAGAAACAGCGCACTCGCCAGCCCTGGTCCTGTGGCATGGCAAATACGGTTTCGGAGAAACCTAGCCGGGTGGCAATGGTTTGCATTTCGCTGTCACCGGGCAGGCTGGGCTGGATGACTACACCGGCAGGATTGCCGCCGCTGTCGCCATCGGAAAATGCAGCAATCTTCAGAATATTCATCACAGGCTCCTACCGGGTAAAATGGCATGTCGGATTCTAGGAGATGCGGGCATGCGGGTGGTTGTTCAACGGGTGAGTGAAGCGAAGGTAACAGTGGCAGGTGAAACCTGCGGGCAGATTGCTGCCGGCTTGCTGTTGCTGGTGGGTGTGGAGGAGGTGGATACACAGCAGGATATCGACTGGCTGGTACGCAAGATCAGCCAGCTACGCATTTTCAGTGATGCTGAGGGGGTGATGAATCTTTCCCTGCTGGACTGTGGTGCAGAGGCGCTGGCGGTCAGTCAGTTCACCTTGTTTGCCTCTACCCGCAAGGGCAATCGTCCGTCCTACAGCCGTGCTGCGCGGGGAGATATCTCGCGTCCGCTGTTCGAACAGTTTGTGTCCAGCCTGGCGCAAGTGCTGGGTAAAGCAGTCCCGACCGGGGTGTTCGGTGCCGACATGCAGGTGAGTCTGGTGAATGACGGCCCGGTGACTATTTTGCTGGACAGCCGGAATCCGGAATGAGTGCCTGAGTGCAGTACTGGCTGAACGGAAATTAAAAAACCCGCCAAGGCGGGTTTTTCATGGATGGTCTGCAAGGGATTACAGGCCCTGGGTCTCGATACGGACGCGTTGTCCCGGCTGGAGGCGGGTGAGCTGGTTGGCATCGTTCCAGCGCTGGATGTCGGTATGGTTCACACCAAAGCGACGGGCAATGCTGTACACGGTGTCACCACGTTGCACCACATATTCGGCCGGAACTGCACCGGTGGCCGCCGTTGTGCCACTGCTGACCTTGACCAGTGCCTCATCCTGCGCGGAGGGGGCGGGTACGGCTTCAGCCAGCATGGTGTTGCTGGCCAGCGGATTCGGTTTCACCCGGATGACCTGGCCCAGCTTGACGGTGTTGTCACTGAGGTTGTTATAGGCTTTGAGGTCGGCCACGCTCACGTTATAGCGACGCGAGATGTTGAACAGGGTATCGCCACCCACCACGGTGTGCTGGGTGGCTGCCGGGTTGATGCTGGCGAGCCGGGCTTCCAGCGGCTTGGGCGGCGGCGTATTGCCGGAAGGCAGGCTGGGGGCTTCGGCCTTGGCCAGTACCAGCGGCTTGCTGGCAGGTTTTACTGCCGGGGCCTCAGCCACATCAGCCACATTGGCCGATGCCGTGGCGACGGTATTGACTGCCGGAGTAGCACTTGTAGTGGCAGCGGCTGCAATTGAGGTGCTCGGCGTCACGCTCTTGTCAGCCGTTGCTACAGTAATGGCAGGGCTCGTGGTTTCTGCTGCCGGACGAATGCTGGCTACCAGTGGCTGCGGTTTTGTTATTACCGGGGTACTCAGGGCAACCGTAACAGGCTTGGCTTGCACGGCTACAGTCGTTACCGGCTGCAGTTTGGCGCTGGCAATCAGGTTGTCGCTGGCGGCAATGCTGTTGTCTGTGCCATCAAGCGGCGTGGCACCATCGCTCTTGCCACGCAGTGCAACCAGTAGCGGGCGGCCTGCGGTGAGATTGCGTGAACCGAGTTTGTTGACGTTTTGCAGTTCACCCGGGCTCATGCCATAGCGCTCGGCCACGCTGGCCACGTTTTCATCCGCCGTCGGGGTGTAAACCTGCCAGCTGAGCAAGGGTTTGTCCCAGTGCGACAGGTTGTAATCGAACTTGTCGGCCTTGGCCAGCGGAATCAGCATCTGGCGGCCGGGTTTGTGTGCATATACCGGCAGATTGAACGCCGGGTTCAGTTCCTTGAATTCGGCGACCGACATGCCTGCCATCTTGGCCGCGACTTCGATATCCATGTGACGGCCGGTGGATACCGCAATGAAATAGGGCTTGTTGGGGAATTTGTCCAGGCGGATGCCGTATTTCTCAGGCTGGCTGAGTATGTTGCGCACCGCAATCAGCTTGGGAGCGTAATTGCGGGTTTCATTCGGCATCTTGATGTTTTCGTAGGTAGGCTCAAGGCCTGCGGCCTGCGCGCGGGCAATGGCACGTGCCAGATTGCCTTCACCCCAGTTGTAGGCGGCCAGTGCCAGGTTCCAGTCGCCGAACTGGGCATACAGGTTTTGCAGGTAGTCCAGCGCTGCGCGGGTGGCTTCCATGATGTCGCGACGGCCGTCATACCACCAGGTTTGTTCCAGGCCGTAATGGCGACCGGTTGCGGGCATGAACTGCCACAAGCCAGCCGCGCCCACCGGAGAATTGGCGGTGGGGACAAAAGCACTTTCCACCACAGGCAGGAAAGCAATTTCGGTGGGCATGCCGCGCCGTTCCACTTCATTCATGATGTGGAACAGGTATTTGTGGCCGCGATCCAGAATGCGTTTGAAGTATTCGGGCTTGCTGCTGTACAGGCGTTCTTGCTTGCGGACAATGTCGGCGTTGACTTCTGTCAGCTGGAAACCTTCGCGTGCGCGCTCCCAGACATTGTCGCCGTTACGCAGCAGGCTGGAGTTCAGCAACATCATGTCCAGGCCGGCTGCCTGTGCTTCATCGACACCCACCGACTGACGGAATGCACCTGAATCGGCATGCGCCAGCGAGGGGAGGGAAAATGCAAATGACAGCGAAAGTGCCAATGGGGTGATTCTTTTCATTGGGCCAGCCCGGAATTCTGATCTCGGCCGATGCTAAACACCGCCCATGGGTGTGTCAATCGAAAAAGACAAATCATTTCATGAGCTTTGCGCAAAACAGTCATTGAAAAGCAATCAATTCCGGCAAGCAGCCTTTTAACAAGAATGATCTACCCGGAATGAATTTCAACTGAAGGTGTTTTTCCATTCACGCAACACCGTAAACACTTCCAGTCGGGTTACCAATGCTTTCCCGGCATGACGGCTGGCTTGCTGTCTTACCGCCGCCACCTGGCTGCGCATGAAGGGGTTAGTGGTTTTTTCCAGTCCCAGTTCGGTGGGCAGGGTGGGCAGCCCCATGGCAATCTGTTTTTGATCCAGCAATTGTCGCAGCTGGATTTCATCATTATCTGGCTCTACGGCCAGAGCAAACTTGAGGTTGGACAAGGTGTATTCATGTGCCGGATAAAAACGGGTGGTGTCCGGCAGGGCGGCCAGCTTGTCCAGTGAGGCCAGCATCTGAGCCGGGCTGCCTTCGAACAGGCGACCACAACCGGCACCAAACAGAGTGTCGCCGCAAAACAGCTGTCCGTGGCCGTAATAGGCCAGGTGGTCCAGTGTATGGCCAGGCAGGGCCAGTACATCAAAGGCATATTCATGCCAGTGCACGCTGGCGCCTTCCATGACTGGTTGATTGACGCCGGCAATGCTGGCCGGGCCATATACCTGCGCCTGTGGCCAGCGTTGCAACAGTTCGGTCAGTCCGCCGCAATGATCGGCGTGATGATGGGTGATCAGGACGGCCTGCAAGGCCAGTCCGCGCTGCTCCAGATGGGCAATCAGTGGAGCGGCTTCACCGGGGTCCACTGCAAGAGCACCGGTGCCCTGCTGCAAAACCCAGATATAATTGTCGGCAAATGCCCGAACGGGGGTAACGGTAAACATGGTCGGATCGGACTCCTTCAATGATGCAAGCGTTTTCCACGTGGCTGACCACGACCGAACTGGGCCTTTACCTGCTGCAGTGTGAGCAGGCGTTTTTCGATCGGGCGGTCGCCGATATTTTCGGTTTTCATGCTGTGCAGATAGGTCTGCCCCAGGTGGACTTCCTGAGTGCCAACCGCATTCCCTGGCAATGCCGGGCAGCAGAGGGCGGGGAGGCGGCGCAAATCATCTGCCACTCCGAACAACTGCCATTTGAAAGCCGCAGCCTGGATTTACTGGTCATGCCCCATCTGCTGGATTTTACCACCGAGCCGCATCAGGTTCTGCGTGAGGTGGAACGGGTGCTGGTGCCTGAGGGCAGATTGCTGATGACCGGCTTCAATCCGGTTTCCTTATGGGGAGTACGCCGGCTGATTCAGGGACGGGCGGCCATTCCGTGGCGTGGCAATTTTTTCCCGCTGATCCGTATCCGCGACTGGCTGAAGCTGCTTGACCTGGAGCCGGTGGCGGGCTGTTTCATGGCCTACGCCCCCCCCTTGTCTCAGCAAGGCTGGCTGGAGCGCTTTGGCTTCATGGAGCGTGCGGGCGACAAATGGTGGCCGCTGGCGGCTGGTGTGTACGGCATCGAAGCAGTCAAACGCCAGCGTGGCATGCGTCTGATCACCCCGGCGTGGAAGGTGGCCAAACCGGCCAAGGGCCTGGTGGTGGCCGGCGGCAACGAACGTCACCCCTCACACCGCGAGATGCCGCCAACGGTAAGTCAGTTGCGCGATCCGCAAGAATAAACCTGCTTCGTTGCCATCAACGAAGCCAACCGAACCGAGAACATGACAAGCGAAGATTGTGTCGAGATTTACACCGATGGTGCCTGCAAGGGTAATCCTGGCCCGGGCGGATGGGGAGCCTTGTTGCGCTTCAAGGGCAAGGAGAAGGAGCTGTTTGGCGGCGAACATGGCACCACCAACAACCGCATGGAGCTGCTGGCCGTCATCCGCGGCCTTGCCGCACTGAACCGGCCCTGTCATGTGGTGGTCTACACCGACTCGCAATATGTGCAAAAAGGCATTTCCGAGTGGATTCACGGCTGGAAGGCACGTGGCTGGAAGACCGCCGCCAAGGAACCGGTCAAGAATGCCGACCTGTGGCAAATGCTGGATGCCGAACGCAATCGCCATCTGCATGTCGACTGGCGTTGGGTGAAGGGCCATGCCGGTCACGAGTTCAACGAACGGGCCGACCAGCTTGCCAACCGTGGCGTTGAGTCCCTGTAAAAGCATTGTCCTCTTATTGAATATGGCCGGGTGCAAGCATCCGGCCTGAAAGCAGCAGCATGAGACAGATAATTCTCGATACCGAAACCACCGGCCTGGACCCGGATCAAGGCCACCGCATCATTGAGTTTGCCGGTCTGGAAATGATCAACCGCAAGCTCACCGGCCAGCATCTGCACCTGTACATTCATCCAGAGCGCGATATCGACCCGGATGCAGAGCGGGTGCATGGCATCTCGCTGGCCTCGCTGGAAGGCAAACCGCGCTTTGCCCAGGTGGCCGAGCAACTGGCCGACTTCATGCGCGGTGCCGAACTGATCATCCACAACGCGCCGTTTGATGTGAAGTTCCTCAATGCCGAATTCGACCGCCTTGGCCTGCCGCGCATCAACAAGCTGGCCGCACAGGTCACCGACACTCTGGCCATGGCGCGCGACCAGTTCCCCGGCAAGCGGAACAGCCTGGATGCACTGTGCGACCGCTTTGACATCGACCGTTCCAACCGTACCCTGCACGGCGCGCTGATCGACTGTGAACTGCTGTCCGAGGTCTACCTGTGGATGACCCGTGGCCAGGAAAGCCTGGTGATGGACATCGACGTGGATACCGGCAACAGCCAGGGTGGTGACATCCAGTTCGAACGCAAGCCCTTGCTGGTAAAGCGGGCCAGTGAGGAAGAGCTGGCCGCGCACGCCAGTTATCTGGGCGAGCTGGACAAGGCGGTAAAAGGCAGCTGTCTGTGGCGCACGCTGGAAGCACCGCCCGCCGGAGATGCCACATGAGCCGCTATCTTGCACTGGTTCCGGCCGCCGGTTCCGGCAGCCGCTTTGGCGGCCCCAGCCCCAAGCAGTATTTGCAGCTGAACAATCGCCCGCTGATGTGGCACACCTTGCAGGTATTGAGCCAGGTGGCAGCCATCAGCGAAGTGGCGGTGGTGATTTCTCCGGCAGATGAATGGTTTGATGATTTTGACTGGGATCTGCCCAAACTGCGGGTATACCGCGTTGGCGGCGCCAGCCGGGCCGAAAGCGTGCGCAATGGCCTGCAAGCCATGTCGGCAGATGCGCAAGACTGGGTGCTGGTGCACGATGCTGCCCGCTGTTGCCTGTCGGTGACGGCGGTGGAGCGGCTGATTGCTACCCTGGCCGACGACCCGGTGGGCGGCATTCTGGCGCTCCCGGTGGCCGATACCGTCAAACGGGCAGATGCCGAAGAACGCATCAGCGCCACGGTGCCGCGTCAGGGCCTGTGGCTGGCGCAAACGCCGCAGATGTTCCGCGCCGGCCTGCTTGGCAGTGCCTTGCACGCCGCCGAAGCCGCTGATGTCACTGACGAAGCCTCGGCCATCGAGCACTATGGCCACAAGCCCCGCCTGGTGGATGGCGATGCCCAGAACTTCAAGGTGACTTACCCGCGCGACCTGGCATTGGCCCGGGCGATTCTGGCTTCACGAAAGGACTGAACCCCATGTTCCGAGTCGGACAAGGTTACGATGTACACCAACTGGTGGAAGGCCGCCCGCTGATTCTGGGTGGCGTCACCATTCCGCATACACACGGCCTGCTGGGCCATTCCGATGCCGACGCCCTGTTGCATGCCATCACCGATGCGCTGCTGGGCGCTGCCGCCTTGGGCGATATCGGCCGTCACTTCCCGGATACTGACGAGCGGTTCAAAGGGGCTGACAGCCGCGTGCTGCTGCGCGAAGCAGTGGCCCGCGTGCGTGCCGCGGGCTGGCAGGTGGTGAATGTGGATGCCACCCTGATTGCCCAGCGTCCCAAGCTCGCGCCCTATATCGACGCCATGTGTGCGACGATTGCCGCCGACCTGGGCATTGCCGTGAACACAGTCAATGTGAAGGGCAAAACCAACGAAAAACTGGGCTATCTGGGTCGTGCCGAGGCGATCGAAGCCCAGGCCATCTGCCTGCTGATGCCGCAGCAATGAGCCTGCTCGCACCGACAGATGGCTGTCGTTGTGGGATAATCGGCACCGGACATGCAATCGAACTCACCTGATGGAGCAAATACTATGCTGACCCAAGACCAACTCAAGCTGGCCGTTGCCCGTAAAGCGCTGGAATTCGTGCCGGAAGACTGCATTATCGGCGTGGGCACCGGTAGTACCGTCAATCTGTTTATCCAGGAACTGGCTACCATCAAGGGCCGTCTCAAAGGCGCTGTTTCAAGTTCTGAGGCATCCACCGCCCGCCTGAAGGCCCTGCACATTCCGGTGTTCGAACTGAACGATGTGGAAAAGCTCGAGGTGTATATCGACGGTGCCGATGAAATCAACCATCACCTGCACATGATCAAGGGTGGCGGCGCCGCCCTGACCCGGGAAAAGATCGTGGCCAGCGTCGCCGAACAGTTTGTCTGCATTGCCGACGAAACCAAGTATGTCACCAAGCTGGGTACCTTCCCGCTGCCGATCGAAGTCATCCCGATGGCGCGCAGCTCGGTTGCCCGTCAACTGGTGGCGCTGGGGGGGCACCCGGAACTGCGCCAGGGCGTGGTGACCGATAACGGCAACCTGATCCTGGATGTTCATGGCCTCACCATCAATACCCCGGTAGAGCTGGAAGAAACCATCAATCACATTGCCGGTGTTGTCACTTGCGGTCTGTTTGCCCGCCGTCGTGCCGATGTGCTGGTGCTGGGCCGTCAGGATGGCGTGGAAGTCATCCGCTAAGCCTTTATCCCTGTCAACGGGCCTGGTTGCACGGGCCCGTTCCGATTAAATGTCATCAGCCTGTCATCTGGCTGGCTTACTATTACCCTTTACCCGAATTCCGGATTCGTTCAAGAGGCAGACATGGCAGAACACATCTCCAAGCAGTTCGACATGGAACTGGAAACCATCCGTACCCGCGTGCTGCAAATGGGTGGCCTGGTGGAACAGCAGATTCTCTCTGCCATCGATGCGCTCATGTCCGGAGATATCGCCAAGTTCGACAAGGTGATTGCCGAAGATGCACTGGTCAACTCCATGGAAGTCACCATTGATGACGACTGCCAGCACATCATTGCCCGCCGTCAGCCGGCCGCCAGTGACCTGCGCATCATCATCACCGTGATCAAGACCATCACCGACCTGGAACGCATCGGCGACGAAGCCCAGAAAATCGCCCGCATGGGCAAGACCATCTATCAGTCCGAGCGCTACCAGATGCCGCGCTTCCGCGAAATCCGCAAGATGGCGGAAGTGGCATTGGGCATGTTGCGCCGCGCGCTGGATGCCTTTGCCCGGCTGGATGCCACGGCTGCGCTGGAGCTGGCCGAAGAAGACATGCGGCTGGATGACGACTTTGCTGCCGAACTGCGCCAGCTGATTACTTTCATGATGGAAGACCCGCGCACCATCAGCATGTCCATCGATACCCTGTTCATTTCCAAGGCCATCGAACGCATTGGCGATCATGCCAAGAACATCTCCGAATACGTGGTTTATCTGGTGAAGGGCAAGGACATCCGCCATACCTCGCTGGAAGCCATCAAGCGGGAAACACTGGGCGGCTGATCAAGCGCAATGACGTAACGGTATAAATGGCGGTAACATCCTCGGTGTTACTGCCATTTTTTATTGAATAATCGATGACGGAGTCAGGTGCCATCCTTGCTGTTGGCCCGGACTTCGCAGCAAACCCTCATGCAAAAGGCTTGCCTTTGACCTCCACCCTGCCTACTCCGGATGTGCTGGCGACTGTTGACCTGGGGTCCAACACCTTCCGCCTGCAAGTCTCCCGTGTCGTTGAAGATCAGCTTTATCCGCTGGATGCGATGAAAGAAACCGTTCGTCTGGGTGCCGGCCTGACTGCGGACAAATACCTGGACGAAGTCACGCAAGAAAAAGCGCTGGCCTGCATGGCGCGCTTTGGTGAACGTCTGCGGGGTTTCAATCCCCGCCAGGTGCGCATTGTGGGCACCAATACCCTGCGCGTGGCGAAGAACTCAGCCGAATTCATCCAGCGTGCCGAAGCATTGCTGGGTTTCCCGATTGAAATCATTGCCGGGCGGGAAGAAGCGCGGCTGGTGTATATCGGTGCTGCACATTCGCTGCCTGCCACCAAGGAGAAGCGCCTGGTGGTGGATATTGGCGGCGGCTCCACCGAATTTGTCATCGGCAGCCAGTTCAAGGCCCATGTGACCGAAAGCCTGCCGCTGGGCTGTGTCAGTTACAGCCTGCGCTATTTTGCCGATGGCAAGCTCAGCCGCAGCAATTTTGCCGATGCCACGCTGGCAGCGCGTAACGAAATCCAGCGTATCACCGCTGAATATCGTCCCGAGGAATGGCAGCTGGCCGTCGGCACTTCCGGTACCGCCCGCTCCTTGCGCGATATCCTGGAAATCAATGATTGGTCTGCGTCCGACATCACGCTGGATGGCATGCTCAAGCTGCGTGCCGAGCTGATCCGGCGTGAAAACCTGAAAAACGTCAGTCTCAATGGCCTGAAGGCAGACCGGCTGCCGGTTCTGCCTGGTGGCCTTGCCATCATGATTGCCATTTTCGAAGAACTTGGCGTCAACAAGATGATCGTGGCGGAAGGCGCGCTGCGCGACGGTGTGTTGTACGACCTGCTGGGCCGCCAGCGCGAAAAGGACATGCGCGAGAGCACGGTGCAGCTGTTCAAGCGGCGCTATCACGTGGATGTGGCGCAAAGCGAGCGCGTGCAGGCACTGGCCGAGCGCCTGTACCGCATGGTGGCCGGCGAGGACCTGGATCAGGACATGCTCAAGCGGCTGATCTGGGCGGCGCGGCTGCATGAAATCGGCCTCACCATTGCTCATACGGCCTATCACAAGCACTCGGCCTATATTCTGCAAAACGCCGACATGCCGGGTTTCTCCAAGCGTGAGCAGGCCATGCTGGCCACCATCGTGCTGGGGCATCGTGGCGATATGGGCAAGATGCTGCAAGTGGTGAATGATCCGGCCTTGTGGCAAGCGGTGGTAGCCCTGCGTCTGGCTGTCCTGTTCTATCGCAGCCGCAATACCATTGTTTTACCTGCCGAGCTGGACCTGAAACCGGATGCCAAAGGGTTTGTTCTGACAGTCAGCCAGAACTGGCTGAAAGACAATCCACTGACCACCAGTGCCTTCCGTCAGGAAGTGTCGCAGTGGAAGAATGTCGGTTTTGAACTCGACATCAGTCAACGCTGAACCATGCGCCATGCTCAGGTAAAACAACGGGTGCCCACCTTGGGGGAAGCACCCGGCACGCTGCTGCCGGTGGGCGAGCAGAAAGTGGCCAGCAGCAGCATCACCTTGCTGGAATACGGCCCGCAGCAACTGCACGAAACCCGCTTCGAGACCGTGGCCGACGGTCTGTCTTATCAACCCAGCCAGCCCGTGCTATGGCTGAATGTGTACGGCCTGCACGACCCGGCCGTCATGCAGGCCATCGGCGATCGCTTCGGACTGCACCCGCTGGTGCAGGAAGACATTCTCAATAATCGTCAGCGTCCCAAGCTGGAGGACTACGGCGATTATCTGTTTATCGCCACCCGCGTTTTTGATTTCCCGCCACATGGTGGTCGTCTGGGCTACAACCAGATGTATCTGGTGATTGGCAAAGACTTTGTCCTGTCGTTTCAGGAAAAACCCACCGGGGTGTTCGAGCCGGTGCGCGAACGCTTGCGTGGCGGGCGCGCGGCCTTGCGCAACAAGGGGGCGGACTACCTGGCTTACGGCCTGATTGATGCCATCATCGATGACTATTTCGGCGTGCTCAGCCAGTTTACCGAGCATGTCGAGCGTACCGACCAGATGCTGCTGCACGGGCGCGAGCAAGGCGTGCTGCACAAGGTGCAGCGCTTGAAGCACGATTGCCTGAAGCTGCGCCGTTCCATCCTGCCCTTGCGCGAAATCCTGCTGAACCTGATGCGCGGGGAACACCAGTTGATCCAGGCGGATACCCAGGTGTATCTGCGCGATGCCTACGACCACACCATGCATGTGGTGGAGTCGCTGGAAATGTCGCGGGAAATGGTGGCGGACATGCTGGACTTGTACCTTTCCACCCAGTCGCACCGGCTGAACCTGCAAATGCGGGTGCTGACCGTATTCAGCATGATCTTCATGCCGCTCACCCTGATTGCCGGCATTTACGGCATGAACTTTGAAAACATGCCGGAGTTGCACTGGCACTATGGCTATTTTGGGGTGTTGGGTTTGATGGCGGCGATTGCCATCGGGCTGATCTGGCTGTTTTCACGGCGCAACTGGATCTGAATCCGGACTTCCCGACACACACCGCAGCGGCCCAGGCCCTGCGGTTTTTTATTGCTTCACTTGCGTGAGCAGATGGTGCAAATATACCCCTTGGGGGTATATACTGCTGGCAAGGAGTCCATCATGAGCGAGATTACCGTTACCCTGCCCATCGCCGGCATGCATTGCGCCGCCTGTGCGGTGCGGCTGGAAAAAGTATTGGGCAAGCTGGAAGGCGTCAGTGCCAGCGTCAACTTTGCCAGCGAGCAGGCACAAGTGCGTTGTCAGGGCGGGCAAGACCAGCTGCAGCAAATACAGGCGGCCATCAGCAAGGCCGGTTTCTCCGTGCCGCAGCAACAGCTGCAGCTGGATATCCACGGCATGACTTGCGCTGCCTGTGCGGTACGGCTGGAAAAAGTGCTGAACAAGCTACCCGGCATGACGGCACAGGTCAATTTCGCCACCAGTACCGCCAGCATGCAGTTTCCCAGCGGCATGCTGGCCCTGGCCGATGCACAGGAGGCCGTACGCAAGGCCGGTTTCACCGCCACGCCACAGGCAGATGCCACTGGCAGTACCAGCCCGGAACAGACACCCGCTCAGGATGGCAAGGAGCTTGCCTGGTTTGCCGCATCCTTGCTGCTCACCCTGCCATTCCTGTTCGACATGCTGGCCATGATGTTCGGCTGGCATGGCTTGATGCTGTCACGCGGCTGGCAACTGGCGCTGGCCACTCCGGTGCAGTTCATTGTCGGCTGGCGCTTTTATCGTGGTGCCTGGCATGCCTTGCGCAGTGGTGGCGCCAATATGGATGTGCTGGTGGCGCTGGGTACCAGCATGGCCTGGCTGCTCTCCACCGTGGTGACCCTGTCTGCGGCATCACAACAGCATGTGTATTTTGAAGCCAGTGCCGCCGTCATCACCCTGGTATTGCTGGGCAAGCTGCTGGAAGCTCGCGCGCGTGGCAAGACTTCGGCGGCCATCGCCAGCCTGGTGCGGCTGGCACCGCGTCAGGCGCGTATCGAGCGGGATGGCCAGTTGCACGATATTGCCGTTGAACAGTTGCAAGTAGGCGATGTGGTAGTGGTGCGTCACGGCGAAAGCCTGCCGGTGGATGGTGTGGTGCTGGAAGGCGAGGCCGCCGTGGATGAAAGCATGCTGACCGGTGAGAGCATGCCCGTCAGCAAGGGCCATGGTGACAAGGTATATGCCGCCACGCGCAATCAGCAAGGCATGCTCAAGGTACGCGCCAGCAGTGTGGGCAGTCATACCCAGCTGGCGGAAATCATCCGCCTGGTGGGGCTGGCGCAGGGTTCGAAAGCACCCATCCAGCGACTGGCAGACCAGATCGCCGGCATCTTCGTGCCGGTGGTGGTGGGTATTGCCCTGCTCACCTTGCTGGGCAATGGCTGGTGGCTGGGCGACTGGAGCCAGGCCACGATCCGCGCGGTGGCCGTGCTGGTGATTGCCTGCCCCTGCGCGCTGGGGCTGGCGACCCCGACGGCCATCATGATGGGGGTGGGCAAGGGCGCAGCACGTGGCGTGTTGTTTCGTAATGCAACGGCCCTGGAAACCGCAGGCCGCATCGACACCTTGCTGGTGGACAAGACTGGCACCCTGACCCGCGGCAAGCCGGAACTCACCACCATCTGGGCTGCTGATGGTGATGAAAACCGCGTCTTGCAACTGGCGGCCAGTGTGGAGAGCGGGTCGGAACACCCACTGGCGCGCGCCATCCTGCAACAGGCAGCACAGCGTGGCCTGGCCTTGCTGCCCTTGGCGGATTTTCAGGTTGAGGTTGGCCAGGGGGTGATGGCCAGTATCGAAGGCCATGGCCACCTGCGGGTAGGGCGGCCGGACTGGGCCTGCAATACTGCCTTGCCTGCGGGCTGGCCGCTGGCCGGCCAAAGCATGATTGCCGTGGCAAACGATGACGGATTGCTGGGCTTGCTGGCTATTGCCGATACCCTGCGCCCGGAAGCCGGACCAGCGGTGAAAGCCTTGCAGCAAAAAGGGGTGCAGGTCATCATGCTGACCGGCGACAACCCGTCAACGGCAGCGGCCATTGCTGCGCAGGCTGGTATTGCTGATTACCGCGCGGGTTTGCGGCCGCAAGACAAGGCCACGGTGGTGCGCGAGCTGCAGCAGCAGGGCCGCAAGGTGGCAATGCTGGGCGATGGTGTCAACGATGCCCCGGCGCTGGCGGCGGCTGATGTCAGTTTTGCCATGGGTGCGGGTTCGGATGTGGCCATCGAAACCGCCGACATCACCCTGATGCAGGGCGATGTCACCCAGGTGGCGGCCGCCATCCGCTTGTCGCGCAGTACGCTGGCAAAAATCCGGCAAAACCTGTTTTTTGCCTTTTTCTACAATGTTCTGGGCATTCCGCTGGCGGCGCTGGGTTTGTTGAACCCGGTAGTGGCCGGCGCAGCCATGGCCCTGAGTTCGGTATCGGTGGTCAGCAATTCGCTATTGCTGCGCCGCTGGAAATAAACGGAAAGGAAGCAGCATGAGTGAACTGAAACTGAAAATCGAAGGCATGACCTGCGGCGGCTGCGCCAACAGCATCAGCAAGGTGCTGTCCACCATGGCTGGGGTCAGCAGCGCGGAAGTCAGCCTGCAAGACAAGCAGGCCAGCATTGTTTACGACGCCGCGACGGTGTCGCCGGAAGAATTGGCCGCCGCGGTGGAAGATGCCGGTTTTGATGTGGTGGCTGCTGAGTAAGGGAATAAATACCCCAAGTCCGTAGAAACACTTATACTCCTGTCATTAAAGATGCCGGTCCGGGGGCCGGCATCATTCATAGACACTGCAACGGCGCAAAGCCGTGACATGAAACGATGATGGGTATCTGGATCCGTAAGCTGACGGCCTTCTGCCTGCTGGCGCTGGCTGGGCATGCAGCACAATGTGCGCCTCTGTCAGTGCTGGCAGAGGAAAACCTGCCGTTTTCCTATCGGCAAGGGAGCACGATACAGGGCTACTGCACGGCAGTGGTGCGCAATGCGCTGGAGGCTGCGCATCTGCCCTACCAGATGGATATCCAGCCCTGGGCTCGCATCTATACCACCACACTGGCCAAGCCCGGCACGCTGATGTATCCGGTGGCCAGAACGGCAGAGCGGGAAGACAAGTTCCACTGGATCGGCCCGCTGGTTGCCAACCGCATTGCACTGTTCCGCAAGAAAGGGCGACGCGATGTGGTGGTGCACAGTCTGGATGATGCCCGGCGTTACCGTATCGGTGTGGTGAACATGGATTTCCGCGAGGAATACCTGCGGCGCAAGGGCTTTGGGGAAGCTGGCAGCCAGCCCTTGGTGGTGGTGAACTCCAGTGAGCTGCTGCTACCCATGCTGCAAGCCGGCCGCATCGACCTGATTCCGCTTGGCCTGGCCAAATGCGCGCCGCACGGGCTGGATTGCAATGCCATGGAGCCGGTTTATGTGCTGAGCGAGCTGGAGTCGGCGCTCTACATGGTATTCAGCCGCGATACCAGCGACGCGCTGGTGCAGCAGGTGCGCGAAGGCTTTGAACAAGCCCGGCGCAATGGCAGCGTGGCGCGCATCATGGCACCACTGAACCGCATTTATGGCCGTGGCGAATGACACGGCATGGAGCCTACAGTTCGATGCTGATGCTCTGATCCAGCGGATGCAGGTGCAGTAGCGAAGGCAGCTCCTTGCGCACCTGTTCCAGCAGCTGTGCACGCTGTGCATGGTCGGTATGGGTCAGCCAGACATGGACATTGGGCGGCAGGATTTCCAGCATCGGAACCAGCAGAGCCGGAGACATATGGCCTGCCGCCAGGGCATTGGCGGATTTCTCGTTCAGAAAACTCAGTTCGCAAATCACATCGGTCAGTGACGGTACATGGCTGATCCAGTGCCAGAAGGCGAGACAAGGCCCGGAGTCACCGGTAAAGGCCAGCGCACGCCATGGGCCTTCCAGCAGCCAGCCCAGTGCCGGTACGCTGTGCTCGGCAGGCAGGGCGGTGGCAATGCCGTCGGGCAAGGTGACTGCATCGCCCACTTCCACCGGGTGCAGTCGCAGCCAGGGCACATTGCCCGGTGCCGCCCGGGTGTAGTCCGGCCAGTCTGTGCTGTTGAACATCTGCTGCTTCAGCGCGCTGATGGTTTCCTGCTGGGTATAGACATCCACCCCGCGGCCACCGTGGGTGATATGTGCGTCGGCCAGCAAGGGCAGACCGCAGCAATGATCCAGATGATTGTGCGTCAGCAGCACGGTATCAATCTGCAACATGGCGGCGGTATCCAGCTCGCTGATGCCGCTGCCGCAATCGAGCAGGCAGTTATCGTCCACCTTGAAACAGGTGGTACGTGCTGCCTGATCGTTGCCGGATGATGAACCCAGAACCTTGACGTGCATGTGCATCCCCTTGCATGAAGCCCTTAGCAGTGTAGCTGATGCCATGACATTGCGCCGCTGTCATGCCCCGGATTGCGCTTGCCGTGCTATCCGCTACCTGCATTGTCGCGGGCGGATGTTGATGCAGGATTGTAGGTGGATCACTGTCGGGCGGGTGCAGGCTGAGGGTAAATCCGTGCAAATCAGCGGCTATTGCCCGCCAGTCGTCTCCCACTCCATTCCAGGCCGGAACACAGCAGCAGATAGGCAATGGCTACAATGCCGAATACCTGCAAGGGGTAAACCTGCTCGCGATTGTTGATCTGGGTGGCGACAAAAGTGAACTCCGCCACACCCACCACATAAGCCAACGAGCTGTCCTTGAGCAGGGTTATCCACTGGTTGATGAAGGACGGCAGCATGTGGCGCAAGGCCGGAGGCAGGATGACGTAGCGCAGCGTTTGCCAGCGCGTCATGCCCAGGGCCGCGCCAGCCATCCATTGGCCCTTGCCGATGGCTGCGATGCCTGCCTGAACCGACTGGCTCAGATAAGCTGCGTTGATCAGCGCCAGCGCGGCAATCACCGTCAGCACACCGGGGATGTCGATGCCGAACAGAATGGGCAGCAGGAAGTAACACCAGAAAATCAGCATCAGCACCGGGATGGCACGCAGCACCTGCACCAGCAGGGTCAGGCTGCGCTTCAGGCGCGGGCTGCCCATGGTGAGGGCAATGCCGCCGGCCAGCCCGCCCAGCGTGGCCAGCACACCCGCGGCCAGGCTGATGCCGACGGTGAGCAGCAGCCCGCCGGGCTGCCCCTGGGCCAGATTGCCCCATAGCAGATAGTCCAGATTGTCTTGCAACAGGGTCAGCATCATGCGTCAGGTGCTCCGTTGGCTTGGCGGCTGCCTGCCAGCTGGGTACCGATCACCAGCAGCAGGTATAGCAGGGTGGCTACGGCAAAGGCCTGAAAGGCCAGCAGGGTTTCGCTTTCCACCTGGCGCGAGGTATAGGACAGCTCTGCCACGCCGATGGCCATGGTCAGCGAAGTATTCTTGATCACCGCCGTGTACTGCCCCAGCAGCGGCTGGCGGATGACTCGCAGGGCTTGCGGCAGAACGATGAAACGGAAAATCTGCCATTCATTCATGCCCAGCGCCCGCGCCGCCAGCTTTTGCCCGCGTGCCACGGTGTTCAGCCCGGCGGCCAGTTCGGCACTGATGAAACTGGCCGAATACAGCGATAGCGCCAGCCAGGCGGCCAGCCATTCAAAGGACGGCCAGCCCAGGCTGAAGCCTAGCGGCAATGTCCATTGATGCGGGGTGTTCAGCCATTGCATGGCAGCATCCGGCAGCAAGCCACCGGCACCGAAATACCATAGCAACACCTGCACCAGCAGCGGCGTATTGCGATGCAGGCTGCAAAACAGTCGGGCCGGCCAGTGCAGCGCCCGCAGCGGGCTATCCTGTGCTGCGCACAGCAAGATGCCGAGCAAGGTGGCCGCCAGGCTGACACACAGTGCCAGTACGGCAGTCATGGCTGCACCATGCAGCAGCCAGCCCAGATAATGCGGTGCCAGCCAGCCCTGTCCCAGCCAGGAAGGCGGTGTCATCGGCTTCTTCTTTCAACAGGTGGAGTTTGACAATGCAGAAAACCGGCCTGTGCGGATGAGGCGCAGGCCGGTTGAGGTAGCCATCAAAAATCAGACGGCGTCGCCGATCTTGAAATCACGCGGCAGCGGGGCCTTGGTGCTGGGGCCGAACCAGCGGTCGTAAATCTTGCGGGCCTGGCCGGATTTCTCCAGTTCCAGCAGCGTTTCGTTTACTACCTTGGTCAGGCGCGCCTCGCCCTTGGGCAGGCCGATGGCCTGGTATTCACGGGTGAGGGTGAACGGAGCCAGCTCGTACTTGGCTTTGTCCGGGGCATTGGCCAGCAGGGCGGCCAGCTTGGAGCCATCTTGCGAAATGGCCTGTACATTGCCATTGCGCAGTGCGGTGAAGGCCAGCGGGGTGTCATCGTAGGCCACCACGGTGGTCTTGCTGTATTTCTCACGCAGGTAGATTTCCTGGGTGGTGCCCTTGTCCACGCCCACGCGCAGGCCTGCCAGCTGTTCCGGCTTGCTCAGGCTGCCTTTGCGGGCAATGAACTGCTGACCGGAAGCAAAGTAGGGCAGGCTGAAGTCCACCTGCTTCTTGCGTTCTTCGGTCACGGTGAAGTTGGCGGCAACCAGGTCGGCCTTGCCAGCCACCAGCAGCGGAATGCGGTTGGCCGGATTGGTTGGCACCAGTTCCAGTTTTACTTTCAGTTTGCTGGCAATGGCCTGGGCCACTTCAACATCCAGCCCGCTGATCTGGTGGGTTTTGGCATCCAGAAAACCAAACGGCGGGTTGCTGTCGAAGGCGGCCACGCGCAGTACGCCAGCTTTCTTGATATCGTCCAGACGGTCGGCCAGGGCATGGCCGGCAGTACCCAGCAGGGTGAGCGCCAGTAGCAGGGAAGGGGTTTTCATGGCTAAGCCTCTTGTGGAGTGAGATGACAATGACAGTCAGTACCGGTAGGTGCTGCTGTGAATGGCCTCCATGCTAGGCTGGACTGTTAAGAAGGTAAAACGATTAAAAATGAAGTTTTTATCATGATTTGGAATAAATGGAGCGGGACAGGTAGCGGCCAGTGGTTCACGCCATATGCTGTCGCCAGGCGCGGCTTAGCTGCTCCACCAGCCAGGACAGCAGCAGCATGGCAATGATCAGGCTGGCGGCCTTGTGCTGTTGAAACAGCGACAAGGCCAGATAAAGCTGCTGCCCCAGTCCGCCGGCACCGACGATGCCCAGCACCGTGGCGATGCGGATATTGTTTTCCCAGCGGTACAGGGTATAGGCCACCCATTGGCTGAATACCGTCGGTAGCAGGCCGTAGGCAAAGGCCAGCATTTGGCTGACACCAGACTGGCGCAGGGCGAGTTCTGGCGTGTGATCGGCATTTTCCAGCGTCTCGGCAAACAGCCGCCCCAGCACGCCTGCGGTGTGCAAGGCCAGTGCCAGCACGCCGGCGGCCGGGCCCAGCCCGACGGCCAGTACGGCTATCGAAGCCCACAGCAGGTCCGGCACTCCGCGCAGCAAGTTAAGCAACAGGCGGCTGGCCAGTTTGAGCAGACTGCCAAAGCGCCCGGCGGCCGGCATCGCCAGCACTGCTGCCGCGGCAAAGGCCAGCACCGTACCCAGTGCCGACATGGCCAGCGTTTCCAGCGTGCCATGTGCCAGCTCGGCCAGCATGCTGCCATCCGGCGGGAAAAAGTCATGGATGAAACGCGGGATGGCGGACAGATCGAAGCCACTGTCGCGCCAGCCTGGCAGGAGCCACAGCACGCTGGCCACCACGGCCACGATAGCGCTGCCCAGCAGGTAGATGCCACCGCGCGGGCGTTCCAGCGCATGACGGGACAGCAGGCTGATACCCTCGCTCAGGCCCACCAGCAGCAGGAACACCAGCAACAGGGTGCTGACTTCGCCGCCATTGAGCATTTTCAGGCTGGTGTCCAGCAACTGGCCCACGCCGCCGGCACCGACAAAACCCATTACCGCCGAGGCGCGTATCGCGCATTCCCAGCGGTAGACGCTATAGCTCACCAGCTCGGGCAGGGCTTGCGGCCACAAGCCGTACAGCAGGCATTGCCAGCGGCTTGCGCCTTGCAAGTGCAGGGCAGTGGCCAGCTCGCGCGGCTGGGATTCCAGAATCTCGGCATACACCTTGCCCAGCATGCCGCCGTAGGCCAGGCCGATGGCCAGCACTGCCGGCAGGCTGCCCAAGCCTGCTGCACGGACAAACAGCAACGCCCAGACGATTTCCGGAATGCCGCGCAGGACGACCATGGCACCGCGCACTGTGGATTTGAACAGCAACATGCTGGCAGCAGCTGTTTCAGCCGCCAGCACATGGCGCTCCAGAGCCCGTGTGGTAGCAAACGCCAGCGGTGCACCCAGCAAGATGGCCAGCGCAATACCGGCCGTGGCGCTGGCCAGCGTGGTGATGGTTTCGCGTGCCACATCCAAGAGAAAACTGCCCTGGGTGGATAGCGGAAAGAAACCGGCAACAAAACCGGCCATGGTGTGCCAGCTATCCGGATTGGCCAGCGTGGCCGGATTGAACTGGGTCAGGCTGAAGCTGGGTGCCAGTAACAGCAGGCCCAGCAGCAGGGTTAACAGTCGCGGCCAGCGTGCCGGGTCGCGCGGGTGGGGTTTCAGCATCGTAGTCCGGGGGTGAGGGTTTCCGCCGGGCTGTCAGCCACCTGTTCACGCATTCTTTCTCCGGCATACAGTGCGCTGACCACGCCGGGATGTACCTGCTCGCGTGGCAGGTCGAACATGATCTGGCCATCACGCACACCGATGATGCGCGGGAAGTAGGCCAGTGCGAGCTCTACCGAATGCAGGCTCACCAGCAGGCTTGCCCCACTGGCGGAGGCGGAGGTTTGCAGCAGGCGGATGGTGTCTTCGGCCAGCCTGGGGTCCAGTGCCGAAACCGGTTCGTCAGCCAGCAGCAGCCGGGGTTGTTGATACAACACGCGGGCAATGCCGACCCGCTGGCGCTGGCCGCCGGAAAGCTGATCGCAGCGTTGCCACAGTTTGTCGGCCAGATCCACCTGTTGCAGGCAATCCTGAATGGCTGCGCCATCATCAGGCCACAACAGTCGGCGCAGCCCGGTCAGTGCGCCGGATTGCCCCAGCCGTCCGGCTGCCACCGCGTGGATCACCCTTTGCCGGGCGGGGAGCGGCGGCGACTGGTAAACCATGCCGATGCGGCTGCGCAAACGGCGCAGCCAGCGTGCCGACAAATGCCAGGGGTTGTCGCCCAGCACGCTCAGGCTGCCGCTGCTTGGGCGGTAGCGGGTGGCTGCCAGCAGCAGCAGCGAGGTTTTGCCCGCCCCGGAAGGGCCGATCAAGGCCGCCTGTTCGCCACTGGCCAGCTCCAGCCGGATGTCACGCAGAATGCTGCTGCCAGCCAGTTCCAGGCTGGCGTTGTCAAACAGCAGGCTCACTTGAGCAGGCCTGCCGCTTCAGCTGCGGACTCGATGCCCTTGTAGTTATCCGCCTTGGTGGGAATGAAACGGCTGGCGCGTTGCAAGTCCAGAATGGCCTTGTCCTGCGGATTTTTCGGGTCAAGCTTGAGGAAGGCGGCGCTGATGCGTTCTTGCAGTTTCTTGTCCAGATTGCCGCGTACTGTCCAGTTGTAGTCGTAGAAGGCCGGGCTGGTGGCCAGCAGTTTCACCTTGCTGCTGTCCACTTTGCCGCTTTCTACCAGCTTGTCCCATACCGAGGCATTGAGCGCACCGGCGTCCACCTTGCCGGAAGCTACCCAGGCCACGGTGGCGTCATGCGCGCCGGAGTAAGCCACATTCTTGAAGAAGGTTTCCGGTTTGATACCTTCCTTTTGCAGGAAGTAGCGCGGCATCAGGTGGCCGGAGGTAGAAGAGGCCGAGCCGAAGGCAAAGCTCTTGCCTTTCAGGTCTTTCAGCGACTTGGCGCCCACGGCGGCATTGACGATGAATTTGGAGGTAAACCTGCTGTCCTCCTCACGCTGTACCAGTGGCACCACCTTGCCATGCAGGCTGGCCTGCACAAAGGTAAAGCCACCCAGCCAGGCCATGTCGATCTTGTCGCTATTGAGCGCGGTCACCACGGCGGCATAGTCGGTCACCGGTACAAACTGCACCTTCATTCCCAGCTGCTTTTCCAGATACTGGCCTAGCGGGGCAAACTTGCGTTGCAACTCGGTCGGGGCTTCATCCGGAATGGCGGAGACTTTGAGTACGGCCTCTTCGGCCGAGGCCAGTGCGCAGATGGCCAGCAAGGCGGTGGCCAGCGAGAGCTTGAGGGTTTTCATGCCTGGTATTCCTTGATCTGTACAGACAAAAGACGGTAGGACAAATAAAAGCCAGTCATGAGACTGGCTTTTGAAATCAGCAAGGGCAGACAGCAGTATAGCCTAGCGCTGCTGGCGTTTGCCGAACAAGACTAGCAACACCACGCCAATGACAATCATCGGCAGGCTCAGCCACTGACCCATGCTGATGATGTAGGAGTGGCCGAAGATGCCGGCATCCGGATTGCGGAAAAACTCGCTGATGAAGCGCGCCAGACCATAACCGATCAGGAATACCGCCGACACCTGTCCGCGCGCGCGCGGCTTGCTGCTGTAAATCCACAGCACGGCAAACAGGGCGATGCCTTCCAGCAAGAATTCATACAGCTGGGAAGGATGACGCGGCAGCGCACCGTACTGCATCAGCATGTTCAGCAGGTCGGACGAGGTCTGACCCTCGACCAGATCATTGGCCCGCGCCTGGGGGAATAGCATGGCCCACGGCAGATCGGGGCTGGCCACGCGGCCCCACAGCTCGCCATTGATGAAATTGCCGATACGCCCGGCGGCCAGGCCAAGCGGCACCAGCGGGGCGATGAAGTCGGTCAGCTCCCAGAAGCTGCGCTGCTGCTTGCGGGCAAACAAGGCCATGCCCACCAGCACGCCCAGGAAACCGCCATGAAAGGACATGCCACCCTTCCATACCATGAAGATTTCCGCCGGATGGCTGAAGTAGTAGCCGGGCTCGTAAAACAGCACTTCACCCAGGCGTCCGCCAATCACCACGCCGAGCACGCCATACATCAGCAAGTCGTCCAGCAGCTTGGAAGTAAGGAAAGCATGGCCCTGGCGGATGCGGTAATTGCCCAGAAGCAGGAACAGGCCAAAGCCCAGCAGGTACATCAGGCCATACCAGTGAATGGCCAGCGGGCCCAGGTGAATGGCAACGGGGTCGAACTGCGGATGAACGATCATTTGTCAGGTGGGTGCGTTTGCGGTAAAAGAATATGGACGAAATTATACGGAATGCGTTCCGCCGCGTCCTGTCATTACCATGACAGATTGCGGCCAGCCCGATCCCGCGGCACCCCGGAGAGGGCAGACCTGCCTGCAACACAGGCGCGGTCAGTGGCAATGCGCTCTGCAAGCATCTGATCATCAAGGAAACAAGACATGCCCCAATACCGTTCCAAAACCTCCACCGCCGGTCGCAACATGGCGGGTGCCCGTGCCCTGTGGCGTGCTACCGGCATGAAAGACGAGGATTTTGGCAAGCCCATCATCGCCATTGCCAACAGCTTTACCCAGTTCGTGCCCGGCCATGTCCATCTGCACAATATGGGGCAGCTGGTTGCACGTGAAATCGAACGCGCCGGCGGGGTGGCCAAGGAATTCAACACCATCGCCATCGACGACGGCATCGCCATGGGCCACGGCGGCATGCTGTACAGCCTGCCAAGCCGCGACCTGATTGCCGACAGCGTGGAATACATGGTGAATGCCCACTGTGCCGACGCGCTGGTGTGCATCTCCAACTGCGACAAGATTACCCCCGGCATGCTGATGGCCGCGATGCGCCTGAACATTCCGGTGATTTTTGTTTCCGGTGGCCCGATGGAAGCGGGCAAGGTGCAATGGGGCAACGACATCCGCAAGCTCGACCTGGTGGACGCCATGGTGGAAGCGGCCAACAGCGCCATTTCCAATGAAGATGTGGAGCGGGTGGAACGCTCGGCCTGTCCGACTTGCGGCTCCTGCTCCGGCATGTTCACCGCCAATTCGATGAACTGTCTGACCGAGGCACTGGGCCTGTCGCTGCCGGGCAACGGCAGCCTGGTTGCTACCCATGCCGACCGCAAGGAGTTGTTCCTGCGTGCCGGCCGCCTGATCGTTGACATCACCAAGCGTTATTACGAACAGGACGACGCCAGCGTGCTGCCGCGTGCCATCGGCACCAAGCAGGCTTTTGAAAACGCCATGAGCCTGGACGTGGCCATGGGCGGCTCCACCAATACCGTGCTGCACCTGCTGGCTGCTGCCAGCGAAGCCGGTGTCGACTTCAAGATGGCCGACATCGACCGCATCTCGCGTTCGGTGCCCTGCCTGTCCAAGGTTGCGCCGGCCACGCAGAAATACCATATGGAAGACGTGCACCGCGCTGGTGGCGTGGTGGCCATCCTCTCCGAACTGGACCGTGCAGGCCTGATCCACCGCGATGTGCCCACCATCCACAGCAAGACGCTGGCCGAGGGGCTGGAAGCCTGGGACATCATGCGCCATGGTGAAGACAGCGAAGCCCGCCGCTTCTACCGCGCTGCACCGGGCGGCGTGCCCACCACAATCGCGTTCTCGCAATCCATGCGCTATCCCGGCGTGGACGACGACCGTGCCGGTGGCTGCATCCGCGACAAGGCCAATGCCTACTCGCAAGATGGTGGCCTGGCCGTGCTGTACGGCAATATCGCCGAGCGTGGCTGCATCGTGAAAACCGCTGGTGTGGATGATTCCATCCTCAAGTTCACCGGCCGTGCCCGCATCTTTGAAAGCCAGGACGACGCCGTTGCTGCCATCCTGGACGACAAGATTGTGGCTGGCGACGTGGTGGTCATCCGCTACGAAGGCCCCAAGGGCGGCCCCGGCATGCAGGAAATGCTTTACCCCACCAGCTATCTCAAGTCCAAGGGCTTGGGCAAGGCCTGCGCGCTGCTGACCGATGGCCGTTTCTCTGGTGGTACTTCCGGCCTGTCCATCGGCCACGTGTCGCCGGAAGCAGCCGAAGGCGGTGCAATTGGTCTGGTGGAAGAGGGTGACACCATCGAGATCGACATCCCCAACCGCGGCATCCGTCTGGCCATCAGCGACGAGGCACTGGCTGCCCGACGCGCTGCCATGGAAGCACGTGGCCGTGATGCCTGGAAACCGGTGGATCGCCAGCGCCCGGTCAGCGCCGCCCTGCGTGCCTACGCGGCCATGACCACCAGTGCCGATACCGGCGCGGTGCGTGATGTGACCCAGGTGGAAAAATAAGCGGGCTGCCCGCTGAATCGGTAATGACGGCAGCTGCGGCTGCCGTTTTTTTTGCTTGTCCCTGCCTGCGTAATCAAGGGCAAGCCCGACTGATTGAACCGTAGAAAGTGAGTCAATGATGACCTCCACGACCAAACTGCACCTGACCGTCGATGCCCAGTATTGCAGCCCCTATGCCATGTCGGTGTATGTGGCGTTGCAGGAGAAGCAGTTGCCCTTCACCCTGTCTACACTGGATCTGGCTAGCGGGGCCAATCATGCACCGGCTTATGCGCTCAGTTCGCTGACCGCGCGGGTGCCTGCTTTGCAGCATGGTGATTTCGTGCTCAGTGAGTCTTCGGCCATTACCGAATATCTGGACGAGCTTTTCCCCACCCCGGCTTTGTACCCGCAATCGGCCCAGGACAAGGCGCGGGCGCGGCAAATCCAGTCCTGGCTGCGCAGCGATCTGCTGCCTCTGCGTGAGGAGCGTGACACGCTGGTGGTGTTCTACCGGCCAGTCGCACGTCCCTTGGCTGACGCTGCGCAGCGTGCGGCGCACAAATTGCTACGCGTGGCCGAGCAGATCCTGCCGCCGGGGTCGGACACCCTGTTTGGAGAGTGGAGCATTGTCGATGTCGATCTGGCACTGATGCTCAACCGCTTGCGCCTGAATGGCGACCCCATGCCGCAGCGACTGTCGGATTACGCAGCCTTGCAATGGCAGCGGCCATCCGTGCAGGCCTGGCTGGGTCTGTCACGGCCTGCCTTGTCATGAGTGATGAAGACCAAGTAAAACTGTCGGGTATTTGCCACAACCCTGTTTGATCCAGGATAAGATTTTTCTTGGGCGGTGAACTTAAAATTCGGCACCAAGTCACATCATTTCCGGTCACGCAAGCGCACCGGATTCCCTGATTGGTAGCGTGTTCTGGCGCTACGTCTTCTTGCTCTTCCTGCAAGACCGAACATTTCCGCATGTTCGGTTTTTCTTTTTTGTCACAATTTGAACTTGTATACAATATATTAGTGCTAATTGCGCTGCAATTAATCACATTCGAACATTTCCCATTGGCATGAGCCGGGCTGTACAGCGATAGCGTGCTGACGGCGATCCGCAGGGCTGTTGTGGGGGATATCGCTGCTTTGACTACGCTTGTGGCGATGCGGATTCTTTATGATATTTCGTAAAAAATCTTTAATAACATTGTGTTACAGCATTGCTTGATGGGGGTTTGGTGCGAGTAGGCAAAAAAAATGCGCGGTGCCGTGAGGCCCGCGCCAAGTCTACAAAGGAGAAATAGAGGAGAAACTATCAAGAAGCAATTGCTGCATCTCAACGAGTACGGATTATCCAGATGCCGTGTGCGAGTGTCAACATCTGAATTTTCGGAAAACGAAAAAACATCCATTTTTGTCGCAAATTAGCACATTCTTATGTTTTAAATTGAAAGTCAAGCGCTTGCTTGATGAGCCGTCAGCGGCTGACTGTGCGACAATATCGCCTTTCCCGATTTCAGCAGGATGACAAGATGTCGCAGCCGCTTCTCACTCTCCCGGACCCGCGCCAATACCACCCGCAGGTATCGCTGACCAATATGTTGATCCACAACGCGCTGTCGGTGCAGAACGCAACGACAGAAGCGGATCGTGAGATGTGGTTTGTCGCCATCCGCGATGCCATGGCGCAAATGCTGCAACGTGGCGAATTGCTCTCCATTTCGGTCGCTTTGGCGATGGTGCCGTCACAGGACACTTATAAGATTGTCTGGGATGCATTGCGGGCCGCAGTCGAGCAGCCGGACGGGCGCTGTGCACATGTGTTTGCCTTGCCGCTGGTGCTGGTGGCCGGTAGCAAGAACCAGGCAACGCTGCCTGCCGCCATTGCGGATGAAGACGGTTTGAACGCGTTGCTGCGCCAACACGGTGTCATCAGTTCGGATGGCGATGTCCGCGTGTTTGGTCAGTTGCTGCATCCGGACACGGTAGTGGCGATGGATGCGGCCAGGCTGTACCGCCTGACCCGTGATTTGACCAGCGCGGCTGATGGTGTTGGCGAAGCACTGAACGGTGCCGCCATCACCCTGAAAGAAGAAGGTGTGTTCCTGCGCTACCTGCTGGGTGTCGCCATCCAGCCGGAAGGCGATGCGGTCCCGGTAAAGCTGGGTGGTGCCGTCGGTGCCTGGGGCATGCCGCTGATGAAATTCCTGGGCGAACAATTGCACACCGATGGTGTGACGCTGTTCCCGATTGCCCGTCCGCCCTTGCCGGTGATGCAGGCCCTGGTGGCTGGCAACTTCGCCCGCTTCGAGGTGGCCTTGCAAGTGTTTGCCAGCAGTCAGATCCGCCGACTGCGCGAGTTGTCGAAAGACCCGGTTGCCATTCTGTCCGCCCACGACAACGGTCAGTTGCACATCACCCTGTCAGCAGAAGGTGACGAGCGCAACTGGGAAGCTTTTGTCTGGCCACTGGCTGCCATGGACAATGTGGCACTGATTGAATCGAATTTCCGTGAACTGATGGCTGAATGCCGGGTTCGCGATGTGCATGTGCTGGCCGAGGTTTACCCGGAAAGCCGTGACGGAATACCGCTGTTCTTTACCGCTGACGACCTGCCGCAGCTGAGCGGGCAATAAAGGACAACCATGGCGTAACGCGTTTGTGGATACTGCCAAAATAGCTTTACGTGAAAATTTTCCACCGGGCGATTCGTGTAGAATGGCCTCATCGTTAACCCTTTGATGGAAGAGTCAAAGATGTTTGCAGCTGACCAGACGATTGCCAAGTTCGACCCGGAACTGGCCGCCGCTATCAAGGCCGAGTGCCAACGCCAGGAAGATCATATTGAACTGATCGCTTCCGAAAACTATACCAGCCCCGCAGTGATGGAAGCCCAGGGCTCCCAGCTGACCAACAAGTACGCTGAAGGCTACCCGGCCAAGCGTTTCTACGGTGGCTGTGAACACGTGGACGTGATCGAGCAACTGGCGATCGACCGCGTGAAGCAACTGTTCGGTGCCGAGTATGCCAACGTGCAGCCGCACTCCGGTAGCCAGGCCAACCAGGCCGTGTACTTCTCCATCCTGAAACCGGGCGATACCGTAATGGGCATGAACCTGGGCCACGGTGGTCACCTGACCCACGGTTCCCCGGCCAACCTGTCCGGCAAGATGTTCAACATCGTGGCCTACGGTCTGAACGAAAAGGAAGAAATCGACTACGACGACATGGAACGCGTAGCGATGGAAACCAAGCCCAAGCTGATCATCGGTGGTGCATCCGCTTACGCGCTGCGCTTCGACTTCGAACGCATGGGTCAGATCGCCAAGAAGTGCGGTGCTTACTTCATGGTCGACATGGCGCACTACGCCGGTCTGATCGCCGCTGGTGTATACCCGAACCCGGTGCCGCATGCCGACTTCGTGACCTCCACCACCCACAAGACCCTGCGTGGTCCGCGTGGCGGCATCATCCTGGCCAAGGCCGAGTTCGAAAAGAGCATCAACAGCAATGTGTTCCCCACCCTGCAGGGCGGCCCGCTGATGCACGTGATTGCCGGCAAGGCCATCGCTTTCAAGGAAGCGCTGCAACCGGAATTCAAGGTGTACCAGGAACAAGTGCTGAAGAACGCCGACGCCATGGCCCGTACCCTGGCCGAGCGTGGTCTGCGCATCATCTCCGGCCGTACCGAAAGCCACGTCTTCCTGGTGGACTTGCGTCCCAAGGGCCTGACCGGCAAGGCCGCCGACGCGCTGCTGGGCCGTGGTCACATCACCGTCAACAAGAACGCCATTCCGAATGACCCGGAAAGCCCGTTCGTGACTTCCGGCATCCGTATCGGTTCCCCGGCCATCACTACCCGCGGTTTCAAGGAAGCCGAAGCCGTGATGGTGGCCAACCTGGTAGCCGACGTACTGGACAACCCGAACGACGATGCAGCCATTGCTCGCGTAGCCGAACAGGCTACCGCGCTGTGCCATCGCTTCCCGGTTTACGCCAAGTAAGCGCTAGCATGTTTGACCAAAGGCAGCCCACGGGCTGCCTTTTTTCTTGTCTGCAGCAAATAGGCGCTGCTTTACGATTGCAGGCATTAACCTGTGTGGCCTTTGCTGATACCATCAGACCATATCAAACACACTGGATTGACACGTCATGAAATGTCCTTTCTGTGGCAATGCCGATACGCAGGTCATCGACTCCCGCGTCAGTGAAGACGGGGCCAGCATCCGTCGTCGTCGTCGTTGCCTGGCTTGCGAAAAGCGCTTCACGACATTCGAGACCGCTGATGTGCGCATGCCGCAGGTGGTGAAGTCTGGTGGCCATCGTTCCGAATTCGATATCGAGAAAGTGCGTACCAGCTTTCTGCGTGCCCTGCACAAGCGCCCGGTTCCCACCGCCTTGGTGGATGATGCGATTGATCGTATCTGCCATCGGCTGCTGCAACTGGGTGAGCGCGAAGTATCCAGCCGGCAGATCGGTGAAATGGTGATGAACGAGCTGGCCAAGCTGGACAAGGTGGCCTATGTGCGTTTTGCCTCGGTCTATCGCAGTTTTCAGGATATTTCCGAATTCTCCGACGCCATCAAGGAAATCCAGAAGTCCAATCACTGACTATCAGCCTGACCGCTGCATTGCCGGTCAGCTTGCTTGCTTACGCTATCGGCCGCTGCCTGCCAGTCAGACGTGGCCATTCTCATTCCGCTGGAAGGCTTGTTGATGTCGTTGTTTTCCCCGCAAGACCATGTATTCATGCAACAGGCGCTACGCCTGGCCGAGTCCGCCACCCGTCGGGCGGCACCTAATCCCGGAGTAGGTTGTGTACTGGTGCGCGATGGCCAGGTGATTGGCGAAGGTGCCACCCTGCAAGTGGGTGGCGATCATGCCGAAATTCAGGCCATCAAGAACTGTCTGGCGCGTGGTGATTCACCGCGGGGTGCAACGGCCTATGTCACGCTGGAGCCTTGCAGTCATCACGGCCGGACGCCACCTTGTGCCGAACGGCTGATCCAGGAAGGGCTGGTACGCGTGGTGGCCGCCATGGTGGATCCTTACCATGAGGTTGCCGGTCGCGGACTGGCCATGCTGCGTGCTGCCGGCATCGATGCCACCGCAGGGCTGCTGGAAGCCGAGGCTCGCCGCGTTCATCGTGGTTTTCTGTCGCGGGTGGAGCGGCAACGTCCGTGGGTGACGCTCAAGGCTGCCGCCACACTGGATGGCAAGACGGCATTGCTCAACGGAAAAAGCCAATGGATAACCGGCCCTGCCGCCCGTCACGATGTGCAAAAGCTGCGTGCGCGCAGCTGCGCCATCCTGACCGGCAGCGGTACGGTGCTGGTGGATAATCCGCAATTGACCGTGCGTGATTTCATTTTGCCGCAGCAACCGCTGCGGGTAGTGCTGGACAGCCGTCTGGTCACCCCGCCGGACCGGCGCATTTTCCACGGTGGCAATACCTTGCTGGTGACCAGCATTGCCGACCCGCTGCGGCACCAGCCGTATTTGCAGCGCGGTGCCGAACTGATGGTGCTGCCCGAAGATGCCGGTCACGCCAATCTGCCCATGCTGATGCAACGACTGGCCGAACGTGGTGTCAATGAACTCATGATCGAAGCGGGTGCCGGGCTGAATGGTGCACTGGTGCGTGCCGGGCTGGTGGACGAAGCCATCCTGTTCCTGGCCCCGGCGCTGGTGGGCAGTACGGCACAGGGCTTGTTTGCCTGGCCTGCGCTGGAAGATCTGGCCGACAAACAGCAGGTGAAGATTCAGGATGTGCGCATGGTTGGCGCCGACATCCGTATCAACATGACGTTTGCCCAGCCTTGAAGTACCGGGCTGCGGCCAGTGGAGAAATCGTCTGGCCGAAGCCCTGATCCTGTTCCACAATGAAACAGGTCTTTACGGCGCACATACGCGACGAAAGACTGCAGCGGCACAGGCCGACCTTGCGAGTACATGCCAATGACCGAGAACGCCTCAGCACTTCCAGCCATGGACAGGGAAGCCCTGCAACAGGCACTGGATGCCTATTTGCGCCTGATCCTGCGCCAGGGTGCCAGCGAGCAGGTATTGCAGGAGCGCCGCCAGTTGCTGGACCGCTTGCTGCCGCTGCTGGTTGGCGTGTCGCGGGATGCCCAATCCTTTCGCCGGGTGGTGGAGCGTTTCGTCAACGACTCCGAAGTGGCAGACCGGGTTACCGCCCTGACCTGCGCCCGCGAGTATTATTATTTCTGGCTTGGTGACGTCAAAAAGCTGGTGGAAATCACCTCCCGCTCCGGTTTCACCACGCGCAATGTACGGCTGGAAATGGCCGATTCGCTGGCATCCCTGCTCGAACGCATGCAGCAGCAAGGCTTCAATACCTTCCCGCCTTCACTGGAAATCTATCTGGGCAAGCTGTTTGAAGACGGTATGCCCGAAGTGGACATCCAGGAGCGGGAATACCTGCTCAAAGCCATGTTGTTCCTGCTGTCGGGCCAACCCTACCGTCCGGACAGCTTCCGCATGGTGGTGGATGCCATGTTGCTGCACCTGAGCGATGCGCAAAACCAGAAAGCCTTTGTCCAGCTGGCGCGGGAGTACTTCTATTACTGGCTGTCATTTCCGCCGGCCCATGAGCGGATTCACCTTGCCGAAGAGGCAGCCCAGCCGCTCGGCCTGTTGCAACCGGGTAATACCACCCGCCAGCACTGAAGAGCGCCATACCATCAACCTTGCCGGAGCAGCAGACTACGCCTGACAAACGGCTGCGCTGCCCGGCACATCCATTGGAGTTTGCATGTCGCAATCCTCGGCTTATGCATCCTTGCTGACCCGGTTTACCCGTTTGCACCGTTATGCCCATCTGGCTGCCATCGCCGGTTGGGACCAAGCCACCATGATGCCGTCCAAAGGCAATGAGGCGCGGGCAGCCGCACAGGCCGAGCTTGAGGTGCTGATGCATGCCACGCTGACCGACCCCGCCCTGGCGCAAGAACTGCAACAAGCCGAGCAGGAAGCCAAAACCGAATTCGAACAAGCCAGCCTGCGCGAGATGCGCCGTGAGTGGCAGCAGGCCAATCTGTTGCCGGCCGAACTGGTGGAAGCCCAGGCACTGGCTGGTGCGCGTTGTGAACATGCCTGGCGTGAACAACGTGCCAACAATGACTGGACCGGCTTTTTGCAGAACTTCCGCGAAGTGGTGAAGCTGTCGCGTCAGGAAGCGCAATTGTTGGCATCCGCCCAGGGCTGCACGCCTTACGATGCCCTGATGAACAAGTACGAACCGGGCATGCAAAGTGCCGATATCGACCGCATCTTTGCTGCGGTCAAAAGCTGGCTGCCGGGGCTGATTGCCCAGGTAATGGACAAGCAGGCACAGGAAAAACTGCTGCTGCCGCAAGGAAGCTTCCCGGTGGAGCAGCAGCGTCAACTGGGCCTGGCAGTGATGGGCCTGCTGGGTTTCGACTTTGATGCCGGCCGGCTGGATGTCAGCGTGCATCCCTTCTGCGGTGGCGTGCCGGAAGACGTGCGTATTACCACGCGCTATCGGGAAGATGACTTCATGCAAAGCCTGATGGGCATCATCCACGAAACCGGGCACGCACGTTACGAGCAGGGCTTGCCGCGCGACTTGCTGCATCTGCCGGTGGGACGTGCACGTTCCATGGGCATCCATGAAAGCCAAAGCCTGTCTTTCGAGATGCAACTGGGCCGTAACCCGGCCTTCCTGTCGCTGATTTCACCGTTGATTGGCGAGCATCTGGGCACGCAGCCGGCCTTTGCTCCGGAAAACCTGGCCTTGCTCTACAGCCGTGTCCATCCGGGTTACATCCGGGTGGATGCCGACGAGCTGTGCTATCCCGCCCATGTGATCTTGCGCTATGAAATCGAGAAGGCGCTGATTGAAGGCGATATCGAGCCAGAAGACATTCCGGCATTGTGGGATGAAAAAATGCAAAGTTATCTGGGTGTGGACACCCGTGGCAATTACCGTCAAGGCTGCCTGCAGGATATTCACTGGACTGACGGCAGTTTCGGTTATTTCCCCAGCTACACACTGGGTGCGATGTACGCTGCGCAGTACTTTGCCGTGATGCGCCGCAGTATGCCGGACCTGGACCAACGCATTGCAGCTGGAGAGCTGAGTGCCGTGTTTGACTGGCTGGAGCAGAACATCTGGAGCCAGGCCAGCCGCTATTCCACCGCAGAACTGGTAAGCCGTGCATGTGGGGAAACGCTGAATCCGGACTATTTCCGTGCACATCTGCAGGCCCGCTACCTCGGTTGATTGTTCGTCACCAGCAATAAAAAAACCGCGTGTCTGACACGCGGTTTTTTTGTCGGGGTGGCCCTGCTTATGCCGTGACTGCCAGTTCCTGATGCATGGCATCCACCCAGTCTTCAAATTCCACATCCGACATGCCCAGGTAATTGAGCACCTCGTCCTTGCGGGCCTCCCAGCCGGCATCTTCTTTGCCTGGGGTCAGCGTACGCCATACATGGCGTGCTGCACGGGTTACCGCCACCATCATGCGGCCATCGTGGTCCAGCGGAGCCTCCGGGCTGGTATCCATCACCGTATCGTCATTCTGCATCAGGATGGCTTTGGCAAAGTTTTCCGGCATATTCCAGCTACGGGCCACCAGATAACCCACTACATCATGACGCGTGCCGTGCAGTTCCTGCTCCACCAGCCCGATACGGTCATCGCTGGCCATTTCCACCAGGCGCAGCGTGCGGCTGTAACTGGGGAAGCGCATCAGCATGATGGCCATGCCGCAGTTGTGAAACAGGGCAAAGCTGCGGCAGTCGTCGGTGACGTGGACAATGCGGTCACACAGGGCCGAGCTGATCATGGCGATCTGCAAGGTGCCATCCCAGAACTGTTCCAGTGCTGGCGGAGTTTCCGCCGTCAGCCGGGTGCGCAATACCAGGCCGCTTACCAGACTGATGACATTCTTGATACCCAGCAGGCTGATTGCCTGATGCACCGAAGTGATGTGCCGGCCGCGACCCAGAATGGGCGTATTGGCAGCCTTGAGCATGGCCACACACAACGCCGGGTCTTCATTGATGATGTCATCCAGCTTTTGCAGGGTGATATCAGGGTCCTGACGCAAGCCCATCAGCTTGTCCAGCACATCTGGCCGAGGAGGGATAACCAGGTTTTTCAGGAGCTCGTCGCGTTCGTCGGTGCTGATCAAGGGCGTCATGCTGGGCAACTAGAGTGTAGGGTTATCGTTCATTTTATCAGCCTTCTTACGCAATGTAGGCCCATCTTGTGCACTTGTTTGCCAATTTTGACACTGGTCAAGCGTGTTTGATGCTGGTCTGAAAACGTTGCTGGATACAGCTTAAAGCAGGAAGGACTGAATGACCTGCGCCAGGCGCTTCGGCTGTTCCCACTGCACCATATGGCCAGCATCGGCAATGACATCTTCCTGCAAGCGGGCAAAGCAGGCGCGACGTTCCGGCAGGGTGTCTCTCACCCCCTTGGCCATGGGGTGGTCCCAGTGGGCCCCGCCAATCACCCATTGCACTGGTGCGGTAATGCGCAGCCAGCAGCTCTTGGCTTCTTCCAGCCGGTACAGCACCGGGTTAACCATTTTATGGCGTGGGTCTGCCCGGTAAACCAGCTCGCCCTGTTCATTGCAACGGGTCAGGGTAGCGGCCAGCCACAGGGCTGCGGGCTGTTCCAGCCTCGGGCTGCGTTCAATCAGTTTGGCCGCAACACTTTCCAGACTGTCCAGGGGATTGAAGACGGGCGGCTCCTGCCGTTCGCGCAGCCAGCGGGCATAGCGGCCCGGGGCTTCAGCCGGACGCGTGGCATTCAGGCCAAAGCCTTCCACCAGAGACAGCCGAGCGATGCGCGCTGGCCTGACGCCAGCATAAATGCCGGCAACCATAGCCCCCATGCTGTGACCCAGCAGGTGTACGGGCTGATTGGGCGATAGATGGTCCAGCATGGCATCCAGATCGGCCAGGTAATCGGGGAAATAATAGCTGCCGGTATTCCAGGCGCTGTCGCCAAAGCCGCGCCAGTCGGGTGCCACCACATGCCAGTTGCCGGGCAGGGCATCCACCAGAAACTGGAAAGTGGCCGAACTATCCATCCAGCCATGCAGCATGACCAGCAAAGGGGCTGCAGGATCGCCCCAGTGGCGCAGATGGTAGTGGTGCCGGTTCAAGGTGATGAATTCGCTACGGCTGGGCTTAACAGGTTGCATGGCAGGCTAGTCGGCAGGAATGGGCAGGGCATCAGTGTACGGAAAAATCAGCTTGCCCTCACCATCAACTGCCTGCCAAGCACACGGCTGCCAGCATGTAGCGCAAGAGCGAAAGGGTGCATGCGGGGAAAGGCGCTGCGGCTTGACCGGACAGGCTAAAATCGCAAAATCGATCAACGCCTCTCACCTAGACTGTCCGTCATGAGCAAACCCTATCGCCAGCACGGCCCCGGTACCTTGTATTCGCAGCGCCTGATGCGCGCACTGGATTACCTGTGGCGGCATCTGGATCAATCCGTCTCGTTGGAGAGGCTGGCCGAGGAGGCCTGCTTCTCGCCCTACCACTTTCATCGCCTGTTTCATGCGCTGATGGGCGAGACGCTGAGCCAAACTCGCCAGCGCATGCTGTTGCACCGGGCGGCTGGCGAGTTGGCGGCAGGCCTGCGTGCGCTTCCCGTGATTGCCAGCCGCGCCGGTTTCGGCAGCAGTGCTGCTTTCGTGCGCGCTTTTGGCAAGCACTATGGCGAGACGCCTGGACGCTATCGTCAGCGACGTTTGCTCATGTCCACCACTTTACAGGAGCGTGTCATGCACAGCGTCAGCATCATTGTGTTACCCGCCATGCCGGTATTGCAGCGGCATCATCGTGGGCCGTATATGGGGATAGGTCAGGCTTTTGATGCCTTGCATGCCTTGGTGGGGCCCATGCCTGCAGGCGGCGAGCCCTTGCAGGTATTCGGCCAGTATCTGGATGACCCGGATGAGGTGACAGCGGCTGATTTGCGTTCTATCGCCAGTGTCAGCCGGCCAGCCGGATTCAGTTTGAATGATGATCTGCTGACTGCTCAAGGTTTTGTCCATGGCGAGATCCCGGCGGGACGATATGCGTGCCTTGAGCATGTGGGGCCGTATGCCGAACTGAAAACAGCGTGGGATCAGCTGTATCGTCACTGGTTGCCACAAAGCGGTGAGGAGCCCGCCGACCTGCCTTGCCTCGAGCAGTATCTGAACTCCCCTTACAATACGTCGCCCACCCAGCTGCGCAGCCGTTTGCTGTTGGCCTTGCAAGATTAAACCGGAGCCCATCATGTATCAGGTAGAAATCATCCATTACCAACAGCCGCTGCCGGTGCTGATGAAGCCGCACCAGGGGCCATATTCCGGCATCGCTGCTGCTTTTGCTGCCTTGCGCACGCTGATGCAGCAGCATGCAGCAGGCCCGCAAGCCGTGCGCGCATTCGGGCAGTACCTGGATGACCCTGCCACGGTTGCGCCGCAGGCATTGCGTGCGGCGGCTTGCCTGACACCTCCCCCGGCTTTGTCACTGACTGCTGCCGAAGTGGAAGAACTGGGCTTTGTCTATGGCGAGCTGGCGGCAGGGCGCTATGCCAGCATTGTACATGCTGGGCCGTATCAGGGGATGGCAGCGGCATGGAACTGGTTGCTGCAAGAGTGGTTGCCGGGTAGTGGCGATCAAATTGGCCAACGCCCCTTGCTGGATGAAGCCTTGATCGGTCCGCATGATGTGGCACCGGAGGCATGGCGTACCCGCTTGTTACTGCCCTTGGCCTGAGTAACAGCCACAAAAAAGCCCGCATCGTTAAATGCGGGCTTTTGTTCGTCAAGCGGTCCAAGACCGACTGTGACTAAGGGACGAAGGATTAACGCGAAACGTGGTAGTTCGGCGCTTCCTTGGTGATTTGTACGTCGTGCACATGCGATTCCTGCATACCGGCGGAGGTGATTTCCACAAATCCGGCTTTTTCATGCATTTCATCGATGTTGGCGCAGCCCAGGTAACCCATGGAGGAGCGCAGGCCGCCCATCAGCTGATGGATGACGGCAGCGATCGGGCCCTTGTACGGTACACGACCCTCAATACCTTCCGGTACGAACTTGTCGGCAGCGTTGGAGCTGTCCTGGAAGTAACGGTCAGCCGAACCCTGGCTCATGGCACCCAGCGAGCCCATACCGCGGTAGGACTTGTAGGAACGGCCCTGATACAGCTCGACTTCACCAGGTGCTTCTTCGGTACCGGCAAACATGCCGCCCAGCATCACGCAGTTGCCACCGGCAGCCAGTGCCTTGGAGATGTCGCCGGAGAAGCGGATGCCGCCGTCGGCGATCATCGGCACGCCAGTGCCTTTCAGTTCTTCGGAAACATTGTGGATGGCGGTCAGTTGCGGCACGCCCACACCGGCCACGATACGGGTGGTGCAGATGGAACCCGGGCCAATACCCACTTTTACGCCATCGGCACCGGCTTCCACCAGTGCGCGAGCCGCAGCAGCGGTAGCGATATTGCCGCCAATCACATCGACTTGCGGGTAGGTTTGTTTTACCCAGCGCACGCGTTCGATCACGCCCTGGCTGTGGCCGTGGGCGGTATCCACCACAATCACATCCACGCCGGCGGCAACCAGTGCGGCCACGCGCTGTTCGGTATCACCACCAGTACCCACGGCAGCACCTACACGCAGACGGCCTTGGCTGTCCTTGTTGGCGTTCGGGTGTTCGCTGGTCTTGACGATGTCCTTGACGGTAATCAGACCCTTCAGCTCCCACTGATCGTTGATCACCAGCACGCGCTCCAGGCGGTGGGTGTGCATCAGTTCGCGGGCTTCGTCGATGCTGGCGCCTTCCTTCACGGTGATCAGGCGATCACGCGGCGTCATGATGGAACCGACGGTTTGTTCCAGACGGGTTTCGAAACGCAGGTCACGGTTGGTGACAATGCCAACAACCTTGCCGTTTTCGATCACCGGCAGGCCGGAAATCTTGTGTTGGCGGGTCAGCAGGACCAGATCGCGCACCAGCATGTCCGGGGCAATGGTGATCGGGTCTTTGACCACGCCGCTTTCGTGGCGTTTTACCTTGGACACTTCCGCAGCTTGCTTGTCGGCCGACATATTCTTGTGAATGATGCCAATGCCGCCTTCCTGTGCCATGGCAATGGCCAGCGAGGATTCGGTAACCGTATCCATTGCGGCAGAAACCAGAGGCAGGTTCAGCGTGATATTGCGGGTGAGTTTGGTAGAGAGGACTACGTCGCGCGGCAGAACTTCAGAATGGGCCGGGACGAGGAGAACGTCGTCGAAAGTATAGGCTTTCTCGATGATACGCATCTGGCGTTTCCTTTGCGGCAAAGCGGCATTATACCGAGACTGTTGATGTGTTGCAAAAAATGCTGATGCTTGCTTTTGCGATCAGCCTGCCTACACCGTACAATCAGCATGTTTCAGCTTAGGACACCAAACAATGAAATCCCCTGCGATTCTGAGTGTGCTTGTTGCATGTGTGCTGTCCGCCCCGGTCATGGCGGAGGTGTATCAGTATGTCGATGCCAACGGCAAGACTGTTTTTTCTGATCAGCCGCCGCCAGGCTCCAAGGCCAAGCAGGTGAATGTACGCGCTTACGGTCCTGCTTCATCCCCGGCCAAGACGGTCAAGTCGGCCCCGCAAAGCGAAGCTGACAAGAAAAACGCAGAAATCGCGGCCGACAATGCCAAGGTGAAAGAACAAAACAAGAAGGTCGCACAGGAAAACTGTAAGCGAGCGCGGGAAAACCAGGCGGCGATTCAGCAAAACGGCCGGATCAAGATGCCGGGCAGCAATGCGCTGGCCACCGACAGCCAGCGCAGTGCGCTGTTGCAGCAAGCCCAGCAGGATGTGCAAAACTGGTGTAATCAGTGAACTCATGACAACAAACAGTTTCGATCCCCAATCGGTACTGGCCAACCTTCCCAATTTGCCCGGCGTTTATCGCATGTTCGATACGTCGGGCAATGTGCTTTATGTGGGCAAGGCCATCGACCTCAAAAAGCGGGTCAGCTCTTATTTCCAGAAGACCGACCACTCCCCGCGCATCCAGCTGATGGTTAGGCAGATTGCCAATATCGAAACCACGGTGACCCGCTCGGAAGCCGAAGCGCTGATTCTGGAAAACAACCTGATCAAGGCGCTGGCACCCAAGTACAACATCCTGTTCCGGGATGACAAGTCCTACCCCTATCTGATGCTCTCTGGCCACGCCTTCCCGCAACTGGCGTATTACCGGGGTGAACCCAAGAAACCGCATCAGTTCTTTGGCCCTTATCCCAATAGCTATGCTGTACGCGAAAGCATCCAGATCCTGCAAAAGGTATTCCGCCTGCGTACCTGTGAAGACGCGGTGTTTGCCAACCGCTCGCGTCCCTGCCTGCTATACCAGATCAAACGCTGCTCCGGCCCTTGTGTCGAACATATCTCGGCGGAGGAGTACCGCAGCGATGTGCAAAGCGCAGTTGCCTTTTTGCAAGGCAGGCAGAATGAGCTGATCGACACGCTGACCCAGCGCATGGAACAAGCTGCGCTGGCGCTGGAGTTCGAGCAGGCGGCCGAACTGCGCGACCAGATCCAGGCCTTGAGCCGGGTGCAGGAAAAGCAGTTTGTTTCCAGTAATGCCAGCCAGCAGGATTGCGATGTGGTGGCCGCCGTCGCCGACGGCGGGCTAGTGTGCATCAATCTGGTGATGATACGTGGCGGTCGCCATCTGGGAGACAAGAGCTTCTTTCCCCAGGGGACGGTTGACGACGATGCCGCTAGCCATCTGGATGCATTTCTCGCCCAGCATTATCTGGGTGCGCCCATGCCGCCGGTCATCATTGTCAATCAGGATGTATCAGCAGCATTGCGCGAACTGCTGGAGCAACAGTCGGAGCGACGGGTTCATCTGGTCAGCAACCCCATCAGCGAACGGCGCGTCTGGCTGGAAATGGCCGAAAAGAACGCCGCGCTGGCAATTAGCCAGCGTCTGAGCAGCAAGGCCACGCAGCAGCATCGCCTGGCACAGCTCAACGAAGCCCTGGGCCTGGAAGGAGTGCAGCGGCTGGAATGTTTCGATATCAGCCATACCATGGGTGAAGCCACGGTGGCCTCTTGCGTGGTGTATGACAAGGAAGCCATGCAGCCGGGCCAGTACCGTCGCTTCAATATCGAAACGGCCAAACCAGGTGACGACTATGCAGCCATGCGCGAGGCGCTTACCCGCCGTTACAGCCGTTTGGCGGCAGGGGAGGGGACTTTGCCTGATGCCGTACTGATTGATGGCGGCAAGGGCCAGGTGGGTGTGGCAATGGAGGTTTTTGCCGAACTGGGCCTTACCTTGCCCATCATCGGCGTGGCCAAGGGCGAAGAACGCAAGCCCGGGCTGGAAACGCTCATCCTCCCTTATCAACAAAAGACGCTACAATTGCGCAGTGACCACCCGGCATTGCACCTGATCCAGACCATCCGGGACGAAGCACACCGCTTTGCCATCACCGGACACCGCGCACGACGCGCCAAGGCGCGCACGGCATCCACGCTGGAAGAGATTCCGGGCGTTGGCGCCAAGCGACGTCAGCAATTGTTACTGCGCTTTGGTGGTTTACGTGGTGTAGTGGCAGCCAGTATTGACGATTTGTCCCAGGTAGATGGCATCAGTCAAACCCTCGCGGAAAAGATCTACCAGGCTTTGCATTAAACGAAAACCATAAGCAGATTAACCACATGCCCTTCAATTTGCCGATCTTCCTCACCTGGCTGCGCGTTGCGCTGATACCCCTGTGTGTAGCCGTCTTTTTTCTGCCAGATTCCATGCTGATGGCGACCGACCGCAACAATGTAGGCGCGCTCATCTTCTTTCTCGCGGCCTGGACCGACTGGCTGGATGGCTTTCTGGCCCGTAAACTGGGGCAGACATCGGCATTCGGTGCTTTTCTGGACCCGGTGGCCGACAAGCTGATTGTGGCCGCTGCGCTCATCCTGCTGGTTGAAATGGGCCGCACGCCGGGCTGGATGGCCATGATCATCATCGGTCGCGAAATCACCATCTCCGCCTTGCGCGAGTGGATGGCTGGCATGGGCAGTCGTGGCAGTGTGGCCGTAGCCTATATCGGCAAACTGAAAACGGCGGCACAAATGCTGGCCATCTTGCTTTTGCTGTATGCGGGCCCGCTTTTGCCTGGCGTCAGCACCTTGCTGCTGGGAAATATTTTCATGGTGATCGCGGTAATTTTGACTTTGTGGTCAATGGTTTATTATCTGCGCATGGCTGCACGTGAGTTTTCCGGTAAAAAAATTGATGTGTGAAGTGTTGACAGGGGCCAAGAAACCCTTATAATTCGCACTCTCTCGACGCCACTTCGGTGGCAGACAAGAGAAGCAAACCAAGTTGTATGCGGGAATAGCTCAGTTGGTAGAGCGCAACCTTGCCAAGGTTGAGGTCGCGAGTTCGAGCCTCGTTTCCCGCTCCACTTCTTGATTTGCAGCAGTATATGCGACGCGGGAATAGCTCAGTTGGTAGAGCGCAACCTTGCCAAGGTTGAGGTCGCGAGTTCGAGCCTCGTTTCCCGCTCCATCCACTGTATTGGCAGTAGTAAAATTGTTTGGTAGTACCATGCGATGCGGGAATAGCTCAGTTGGTAGAGCGCAACCTTGCCAAGGTTGAGGTCGCGAGTTCGAGCCTCGTTTCCCGCTCCACCTACACTAGCAAACACGTAGTACCCACGACGCGGGAATAGCTCAGTTGGTAGAGCGCAACCTTGCCAAGGTTGAGGTCGCGAGTTCGAGCCTCGTTTCCCGCTCCAAATTTTATCAAACAGACAATGTGCTGTTTGAATTCCAGCTACGGCGCGGTAGCAAAGCGGTTATGCACCGGATTGCAAATCCGTGTAGGTCGGTTCGACTCCGGCCCGCGCCTCCAAATAAACTTGCCCCGCAAGCCAAAACGCCCAACAGATGTTGGGCGTTTTTTGTTTTATTTCTCTCAATCTGTCTCTTATACACATCTAAAAATGGGGGGGGGGGGGGGGGGGGGGGGGGGGGGGGGGGGGGGGGGGGGGGGGGGGGGGGGGGGGGGGGGGGGGGGGGGGGGGGGGGGGGGGGGGGGGGGGGGGGGGGGGGGGGGGGGGGGGGGGGGGG